>DPLS01000263.1:0-7380 GCA_003541875.1 Bacteroidota bacterium
GCCGGCCTTGTGGGGTCGGATAATTGCGCAGACCTTGTAGATATTGCTGCGCTCAACCTTCACACACAGGACTTGAAGGCTTTCAAGAAGCAACTTGAAGAGTGGAAAGCAAAGAACGCCGGTCGACCAGTTATCCTGGCGAAGTTTGGGACGGAAGTGAAGCACGGCAACCGGAATGGCTACAGCGATCCGCTTTCATATGAAGCACAGGCACGATTCTTCATGCAGCGATTCGACGTTGTCAAGAGTCTCAACTATGATGGGGCAATCATTTGGTCGTTCAATGACTGGAAAGGTGATCGTCCATCACTTACAGTAACGTCGGGCGACCCGTGGATGCACAGCATGGGTCTCGTTAGCTACGACCGGGAAAAGCGACTTGCCTATGAAGCAGTACGCTCCCTCTTCCGTGGTGAGAAATTCGTGGCGCTTCCCATGGGCAACTTCGCAGCAGGCGCCCCGATCATTTTTGTGGTGAGCGGGCTTATCGTACTGATCGGGACTGCGTATTTCTACAATGCAAATCGCCGGTTCAGAGAGGGCCTGAATCGTTCGTTCATGAACTTGTACAATTTCTTTGCTGACGTGAGGGATCAAAGGATAGTGTCCCTCATCCATACAACTCTGCTCGGAGGCATTATCGCGATTGCTACGGCGATTGTGGCCTCGAGCATTCTGTATCACTTCCGGCAGAGTTGGGTGCTCGATAACTTGCTTTCCTACATCCTCGTCTCGGACGGATTGAAACAGTCGGTGGTCGGGCTCATACGCAATCCGCTCACATGCATTGTCTATTTCTCCGGTTTCTTCTTCCTGCTCTTTCTGCTCATGTGTGTTGCTGTCATCGTGCTCTCGATGATTTCCAAAGCGAAGATACTCTTGTATCATGCTTATGTTATCACGGTGTGGTCGGCGACACCGATGTTGGTGTTGGTTCCAGTTGGCATGATTCTCTACCGGATCATGGATAGTCCGATCTATGTTGTCCCGTCACTTACCCTGATTGCTGTGCTGTGCGTTTGGGTACTTCTCAGATTGTTGAAAGGGATCTCCATTATTTTTGATGCATATTTATTGAAAGTATACGTGTTGGGGTTTCTATCGTTGTTCTGCGTGATCTCATTGGGATATGTGTATCTTGACTATACACAGTCCGCATCAATGTACCTGTCTTACATGTATCACGTTATGGTGACTTCCCAGTAGGTTCTGCCAATCATGTGAAGAGATAAACTGATCGAGGTCTCATGTATTTATCAAAACTGGAAATCATCGGCTTCAAATCTTTCGCTCAGAAAGTGAACCTCACTTTCGACAGCGGGATCTCTTCCATTGTCGGACCAAATGGGTGTGGGAAGACAAACATTGTCGATGCCATTCGTTGGGTCTTGGGAGAGCAACGATACAGTGCTCTGCGCAGTGAGAAGATGGAAGACGTGATCTTCAACGGCACAAAGACCCGAAAGCCGCTGGGGATGGCCGAGGCATCGCTTGTTATCGAGAACACAAGAGGCATCCTCCCTTCCGAATACACCCAGGTCACCATTGGCCGGAGGGTCTATCGTTCCGGCGAGAGCGAGTACCTCCTCAACAAAGTGCCGTGCAGGTTGAAAGACATCCTCGATCTGTTTATGGACACGGGGATGGGTGCTGATGCGTATTCGGTGATTGAATTAAAGATGGTAGAGACTATCCTGAGTGACAAGACCGAAGACCGTCGCAGGTTGTTTGAGGAGGCCGCTGGTGTCACGAAGTACAAGCATCGTCGCAAAGCGGCCTATCGTAAGCTGGAGAGTGTGCAGGCAGACTTGATGCGTGTGAACGACATCGTTGCCGAAGTGCAAAAGGCTGTCAGCTCCCTCGAACGCCAGGCCAAGAAAGCCGGGCAATACCATGACGTGCACATGAAACTCAAGGCGCTTGAGATTGACTTGATGGAGCGCGAGTACTCGCACTTATTCTCACGGATCGCGCCGCTCGAAGAGCGCTTTCACGCAGTCTCGGCAGATAAGAACAGAATTGATGTCGATCTCTCCCAGGAGGAGGTACAGCTCGATCAGCTCCGCGGCAGGATGAATGATATCGAGAGACGCCTGGCTGAGGCGCAGCGCGATGTTTCAACACACATGGAGAAGGTCAACAAGATTGAGCAACGGGACCTTGTGGCAGCCGAACGCATCAAGGCGCAGGGAAACAACATCGAGCGATTCGAGCAGGAAAAGCTGGAGTTGCACGAGGAACTCACCCAGTTGAAGGCTGCTGAGATCACACTCAACAATCGAATCGGAGAGTTTGAAGAACAAGAACGGGACCTTTCGGCTGAGTTTAGTAGTAAACAGTCCGCGTTGTACGAAGCGAAGGCCCATCTCGATGCAAAGAAGTCCGAAGCCCAGGGGATTAGCGACAAGACCATAGAGCTTGTTCACCGGATTGCAGAGTTGCAATCAGGACAGGATCGAAGGAAGGGTCGAGTCGAAAACCTGCACGGTCGGCGGTCGCATGCAGAAGAAGAGAGTTCGGCATACGAGCAAGAGATTCGACGGCTTGATGTTGAAACGGAGGAACTTGCGTCACAAGACAAACAGCTTCGCCGACAGTTTACTGAAGCCGAGGTGAGATTCTATGATGCTGAGACCAAGAAGAAGGGACTGAGAGATCAGCTTGATGCTCTGCAGGTGAGCGAAGTCGAGCTCCGTGGGGAGGTCGAGCGAAGGTCCGCCAAGATTGATTTCCTCAAAGCAGTGATCGAGAGTCGGGAAGGACTTTCCGAAGGAGTTCGATTCCTTGCGTCCACCGAGCGATGGGCCCCGAAGCGCAGGCACACGGTCGCTGACGCAATCAATGCGGATGAGAAGTATCGCGCCGCTATTGAGTCGGCTCTGGGCGAGTATTCAGGCCTGATTGTTGTTGATACGGCTGAAGATGCTGAGCGTGGTATTGCACTGCTCCGAGCAGACCAACGGGGCAAGTCGACATTCGTCTGCCTGGATCGTCTGCCAGAAATCGAATCACGGCAGATGCGACCTGATTTGCCGGGAGTCGTCGGGTGGGCTGTGGATCTGGCCAGGTTTGACGCCCCTTGCAAGCCATTGTTTCAGTTCATATTGGATCGCGTCCTCATTGTAGAAACTCGTGAGGTTGCCGCCAAGGTTGCCCAACAGATGGCGGGCGTCCGGTGTGTTACACTTGAAGGTGAAGTCGCCACAGGTGTCGGCATCACTAAAGGAGGTAGCCGTCGACAGGATGAAGGTGGTGCAATCGGCAAGCAGGCGCAGATGGAACAACTTGCGTCGGAGATTGCTCTTCTCCAGAACGACCTCGAAGGTGTCAAGAGACTGAAAGAGGAAATCCAGAAGCAACATGACTCCGTTGATCTCAAGCTGTTTACCGATGCCGTCAAGAGCATCGAGAAGGAAATGAACGGAGTTGAAATGCGGATGGCGCAACTCCAGTTTGAGAAGAAACGGGCCGGTGATGTTATCGCCAGGAACAGAGGAGAAATCGAGACCCTTGCCGCTGAAGTTGCTGCACTGTCGGCAGAGGTGACCAACGGCGAGCCTCCACTGGAAATGCTGCGACAGGAGAAGACGGATGTGGAACGCAAGGGAGGCGCAGCCGCAAATGAGATCGAAGCTCTCGAGCGTGACTATGCTGATCGTTCCCGCGTTGTCAACGACCTTGAAATTGCAATTGTAAAACTCAAAGGTCAGCTTCAAAATGCGCGGAACGAGCTTGAGCGTGCCGGCTCCACGATAGCCGATATTCTAGACACATTGGCGCGCCGAGAGAGCGATGTGAGGCAAGCACAGATGGATATCACTCTGGCCCAGGGTGTCCTGAAAGAAAACGCTTCCACGCTTGAAGCATTGAACGACGAATTAAGAGTACTCGACGGCAGCAGGTTGGCTGTTGAAGAAGAGTCAAACCACGCACGGGAAGAGATCCATCGGATCGAGCTCAAGATCAAGGATGAACGCAGGCATCATGACGATTCGATGAAGGCGACACATGAACTCGAGCTGAAAATACTGGACTTGAAGGCCAAGGCCGAGCATATCAAAGCCCGGGCGTTGGAGGAGTTCGAAGTGGCAATTGAACTCAAAACCTATCCTGACGAAGAGTTTATTGACTTCGCGGCGTTGCGTGATGAGATCCAACGATTCAGAGACAAGGTCAAGTCACTTGGTAACATCAACTTTGCGGCGTTTGAAGAATACAACTCGGAGAAGCAACGATTGGAGTTCCTGACCGGGCAGCGAGCTGATTTGATCGAAGCCGAGAAGACGCTCCTTGCAACCATTGAGGAAATCAATACGACTGCTCAGAACAAGTTCATGCAGACGTTTGACCTGATCCGGAAGAACTTCAGTGACATTTTCAAGAGTCTTTTTGACCCGGGTGATGAGGCGGATCTTCGGTTGGAAGAGGGCGCCGATCCGCTCGAGGCCAATATCGATATCATCGCGAAGCCCCGTGGCAAGCGGCCAACCTCCATCAGTCTCCTCTCGGGAGGAGAGAAGACGTTGACCGCAACCGCGCTGCTCTTCGCTATCTATCTTGTGAAGCCAAGCCCCTTCTGCATTCTCGACGAAGTTGACGCGCCGCTTGACGATGCGAATATCGATCGCTTCACACGCCTGCTCAAGAAGTTCTCCAACAACACACAGTTCATCGTTGTCACGCACAACAAGCGCACGATGGAGGCAGCAAATGCGCTTTACGGTGTAACGATGGAAGAAGAAGGGGTCTCAAAGTTAGTGACAGTAAGGTTCAACCAGGCGGCTGTTCGCTCAGCGGAATTGGTTTCAGGATAATGGCGCTGAAGATATTTGTTGATTTCGATGGCACCATTACGAAGCGGGATGTGGGAAACGCGTTCTTTCGGAAGTATGTCGGCCAGGCAGCATACGACGAGATGCTGCGCGAGTACAAGGATGAGCGGATCTCGGCGCAGGAATGCTTTCGCAAAGGGATCGTCGCAATCGCGACATTGAACAGAGATGAGGCAGTGACCTTCGTTAGGAGTCAGGAGATCGATCCCTCATTTAAGGAATTCCTCGATTATTGTCGGAAGAAGGACCTGGAATTTCACATTGTCAGTGACGGCCTTGACTTCTACATCGACGAAATTCTCGCAGCAAATGGAATTGCAGGTGTTTCCATCTTTGCCAACAACTTGCGGCTCATTCCGGTCGATGGGCGCGCTGAGTGCGATCTCCAGATCGATTTCCCGTATGCTGATGCTGAGTGCCGGCGATGTGCAAGCTGCAAACGGAATATCATGCTGACCCATTCGGGCGATGAGGATCTCATCGCGTACGTTGGTGAGGGCTACTCAGATCAATGTCCGGTTCAGTATGCTGACATCGTATTTGCGAAGGATGCGCTCCAGACGTACTGCCAGCGTGAGAACATTTCATACTACCTCTACGACTCGTTTCGTGATGTCGTCGAACGATTGGATGTGTTGCTTGCGAAGAAACGGCTGCGCAAACGACTGGCTGCCGAAATGAAGCGGAAAGAGATTTTCATGCGGGAGCCGTAACCGAGTAGAAACACCCACATCGGTACCCATGGTGGCAGAGCAATCCGATATACGAAGGCTGATATTTAAATACCGCAGCTACACCCCCATTCCGTTCCTTATCATCATGGTATGGTTTGCTCAACCGACGGTTGTGAGTATGGTGGTCGGTGCAGCCATCATCGTTGTGGGCGAACTACTTCGTTTCTGGGGAGTCTCCATCGCAGGGAGCGAAACGCGGACAACAGGCAAGGTCGGTGGCACGTATCTCATCACTAATGGTCCCTTCGCCTATGTGCGGAACCCTTTGTATGTCGGCAATATGTTGATGTATGCGGGCGTTGGGGTAATGTCGATGGCGCTGTTCCCTTGGCTGTTGCTTGTCGCGTTGCTGTGGTTCTATGGTCAATACTATTTGATCGTGACGCAGGAGGAAGAATATCTCGCAGAACGTTTCGGAGAGGTATATCAGGATTACAGAAGGGGTGTCGGTCGGTTCATTCCAAAGCTCAAGCCGTATGTTTCCCCGAGTCCGCCACCGAAACTTGTGAGTACGAGCGAGGGATTGGCTTCAGAGCGTCGTACGCTGCAGGCGGTTGCCCTGGTGATTCTTCTGATTGTTGCCAAGTACGCATATCTCCATTGGCAGGCATAGCATCATGCTCGAACGGGTGATGATGATTGCCGGAGAAGCGTCAGGTGATTTACACGGGGCGCGAGTGATCAGGGAGTTGAAAAGGCTGCGTCCCTCTGTCGAAGTCTACGGAATCGGAGGCGACCACATGCGCCAGGAGGGGATGGAGTTGTTGTACCATGCGTCTTCCCTGTCCTTCATGGGCTTTGTAGAAGTCGTCAAGCACCTTTCTCTGATTCGTGAAGTGGAGAGCAGACTCGAGATTGTTCTTGTCGAACGTCCGCCTGATGTGCTTGTGTTGATCGATTACCCGGGTTTCAATCTGCGCTTTGCCAGGAAGGCGCGGCGCCACGACATCCGCGTTCTCTACTACATTAGCCCTCAAGTATGGGCATGGCACAAGGGTCGGGTGAAGAAGATGAGATCGTTAGTAGACCGGATGAAAGTAGTGTTCCCGTTTGAAGCGGAGCTGTACAAGAAGGAAGGGATCAATGTCGAATTTGTCGGACATCCGCTTGCCGAGTCGCTACGATCCACGATGACGAGAGAAGAATTTTGTGAAAGCGTTGGTTTGGCCGTCGGGAAGAGAATCCTCGGTCTCTTTCCGGGTAGTCGCAAGCAGGAAATTGAGAAGATATTCCCGACGATGATCGGAGCGAGTATTGAGTTGCAGAAGAAGCATGATGTCCAGGTTGCTGTCGGCGTGGCCCCGCACCTTGGTGCAGAAGAGTTGCAGCGATTTGTTCCCGCCGGATCTCCGGTTGTGCTTGTTGAGAATAGGACACACGAATTGATGCGGCACGCAGATGCGGCAATCGTAACATCCGGCACGGCTACACTGGAGACAGGTTGGTTTTGTACTCCGCTTGTGGTTGTGTATAAGACGTCACCTGTCTCTTTCTTCATTGGAAGAATGCTCGTGGATATCTCGAACATCGGGCTGGTGAACATTGTTGCCGGCAAAACCGTGGCGCCAGAGTTTTTGCAGGGTGAAATGACCGTGAAGAACCTCGTTGGCGCAGTGGGTCGCATTCTCATCGACGACGCGTATCGACATACCATGAAGGTCGAGTTGGCGCAGATCAGACAAAAACTCGGACAGGCTGGTGCGTCGGCTCGTGTGGCGCAAGGGATTGTTGAGCTTGGAGAGGCAGCATGAGAAGGTCTCTGGTTCTGACCTTGTTGCTTATCGGACTGGGATGGTTTGCGTGCGGTCCAGCGC
>DPLS01000263.1:7695-10588 GCA_003541875.1 Bacteroidota bacterium
CGAACTCGGTCGCAAGTTTCATCGAGAGCAGATGTACGACAGTGCTGAGGTGTATTTCAATAGATCGTATGCACTCGATTCGTCGTACCTGGTGCCTCTCAATGAACTTGGACAGATGCACTACGCACTTGGCATCCAGCAGCCCGGTGAGAAGAACCCAAGACGCTTTGAACATTTCAAGAAGTCCTATGCCTGTTTTGCCAAACTTGAGTCACAAGGCTCGAACGATTCGGAACTCCTCGAACGACTGGGGGAGCTGAGCAGTGCTTTCGATGACAAGAAAGCGTTGGTGAAATACGCGAAGAAGAATGCCGAGGTCTATCCGTATGACAGGCAGTACTTCAACCTCGGGTACGCGTACTTCCAGGTGGAGGATTATCAAAACGTTATTAAAACTCAGAAAGAAGCAATTGGGAAGTTCAAAGGCTCGACGTACGTTGGCAGTTTCTATCGCCAGCTCGGACGTGCGTATATGAAGATTGACCGAGACCAGACGGCCGAGCGCACGTTTGACTCGGGGCTGAAGGCTGTTGACGTAGTCGTCGCGGAGCGGAAGAAGGAAGGTGGGAACTTCGCTGCGACAGAAGACTGCCGTCGGCTTGCTGATGACAAGATCGGCATGCTTGTCTCGCTCAAGAGCTTGCATCAGACCTATCGAGCGAATGACAAACTCCAGAAGGTTGAACAACAGCTCAAGGAGCTCGGATACGAAAAATAGAAAGTGCCCTCAGTTGCGGCATGTGATACAGGTGAGAACATGACGGGTCTGCTGCTGCCATTTTCCTGGCTCTATGGGTTCGGGATACTCTGTCGCAATATGGCATTTGACCTGGGATTGTTGAAGAGCACAAGTGTGGGCGTGCCCGTGATTTCGGTTGGGAATATGACAATGGGAGGAACAGGCAAGACGCCCTTGGTTGAGTACATCGTTGGCGTGTGCTTGGCGAAAGGCCGTCGGGTTGCCGTGGTGAGCAGGGGATACAAACGGGGATCGAGCGGTGTTCTCGTTGTGTCGGATGGAGAGCGAGTGCTTGCGAATGTGGACAAGGGGGGAGATGAACCTGTGCAGATTGCGAGGAAGTATCCCAAAGCCATCGTTGTTGTTGGTGAGAGGCGGGTGGAGGCAGCTCGCAAGGCGGTGGGTGAGATGAACGCCAACGTGATTGTGTTGGATGATGGATTCCAGCACCGGTATCTGCGGCGGGATCTGGATATTGTCGTTGTCGATGCGCGGAAGAATCTGTACCGCACCCGGATGATCCCTGCGGGTGAGCGGCGCGAGCCTATGGGCTCGATCAAGCGGGCCCAACTCGTTGCTTTCTCGAGGGCTGATGCAGTGAAGGAAGGCGGGGGATGGGAGAGATGGTTGTCGAATCAGTATCGTGGACCAAAAATCAACTACCAGTATAAGCTGGATCGAATAGTGCAGATCGGTTCTGACATGGGATTTGTCGCGAGAGATCTCAAAGGGAAAAAGATGATGCTCTTCAGCGGAATTGGAGATCATCAGGATTTCGTCCGACAAATGGGAAGTGCCGGGATGGAGGTGGTTGGCAACGCCAGGTTCCCCGATCATCATGCTTACACCGAAGCTGACCTGAAGTGGATGTTGAGTCGCGTTGTCCAAACCGGCGCTGATGGACTTCTAACGACCGAGAAGGACTATATCCGGCTCTCTGGCAACGCGTCGTTGTTGAATCGTCTCACTGGGGGCTCTCAGCTCTATTATGCCCGTATCGTGGTTGAAATTGTCAATGGACAGGGTATTCTTGATGCGTTGATTGAAAGATGCCTGTCGGGAAAGGCTGCGTGATGGTACTGGGTGTTACTGACACACTGAAACCGAATCTCCAGTTCTATATTAATTGGATCAGGAAGGCAATCGCCGATGTTGACATTGTCACGCTCTCCTCTGTCCAGCAGAATCTAAGTGATCTGGACGGCTGCGACGGACTCGTGTTGACTGGCGGCAGTGATGTTCACCCCAGGTTCTATGGTTGTGCGGATGCAATCGCATTGCTTCAGGGTGTGAACGAAGTTCGAGATGAATTTGAGTTCGCTCTGATCTCGCGGGCGTTGGAAGTGAAACTGCCGATACTGGGCATCTGCCGGGGAATGCAGGTGTTCAATGTAGCACTTGGCGGGTCATTGATTCTTGACGTGGAGCTTGCAGGCTACCTCAATCATAGGAAGGATCGGAACACCGGCGTCGATCAACGGCATGCCTTGAAAGTGACAGTTGGAACTCAACTGCATTCCATAGCCAGCGCAGCGGAAGGTGAAGTCAACACTAATCATCATCAGGCCGTGGACAGGATAGCACAAGACCTGCGGCCCACAGCCTGGTCGCCTGACGGACTCGTTGAGGGAATGGAATGGAAGAGTGCCGGGGAAAGGCCGTTCCTTCAACTCGTGCAATGGCATCCAGAGAGAATGGATGATTTCGAAAACCCACTCTCAAAAGAATTGATCGAACGATTCGCGAAGGAGGTACGCGCGTCTAAACAACTGGAAATACTATTATAACTACTACATACAATACGCATACAACAGAGGACAAGTGATGAAGAAATACGTCTATTCATTCGGGAAAGGCAAGGCTGAAGGAAGCGCAGACATGAAAGGCCTGCTCGGGGGCAAAGGAGCAAACCTCGCAGAGATGACAAACATTGGATTGCCCGTACCGGCGGGTTTTACGATCTCGACCGAACTGTGCACCTCGTACTACGCGAACAAGAAGAAATACCCAAAATCGCTCACAGGCGAAGTGGGTGCTGCGTTGAAGAAAATTGAGAAGGCGATGAACGCCACCTTCGGTGATCCGAAGAACCCACTGCTCGTTTCCGTGCGCTCAGGTGCGCGGGCCTCTATGCCCGGCATGATGGACACGATT
>DPLS01000263.1:10817-11589 GCA_003541875.1 Bacteroidota bacterium
TGGACACGATTCTCAACCTCGGCCTCAACGACGTTGTTGCTGAGGGACTGGTGAAGAAGACGAGCAATCCGCGGTTTGTGTACGATTCGTATCGCCGGTTTGTGCAAATGTACGGCGATGTCGTGCTCGGTCTGAAACCTGTACACAAGGATGAAATCGATCCGTTTGAAATCATTATCGAGCAGAAGAAGAAGGAAAAAGGCGTACATCTTGATACCGACTTGACCGCTGATGACTTGAAGGAATTGGTGTCGCGCTTCAAGCGGGCCATCAAAGAAAAAACCGGACATGACTTTCCACAGGAACCAATGAAGCAGCTGTGGGGTGCCATCGGTGCGGTGTTTGGATCATGGAATAACGAGCGCGCAATAGCGTATCGAAGGATGTATGACATTCCCGAATCGTGGGGAACAGCCGTCAACATTCAATCCATGGTGTTCGGCAACATGGGGGAAGATTCAGGAACCGGCGTTGCGTTTACGCGTAATGCGGCCACTGGTGAGGATGCCTTCTATGGTGAGTACCTGATGAATGCCCAGGGCGAGGACGTGGTTGCCGGTACTCGGACGCCGCTCCCGATTTCGAAGCTTGCCGAGGCCGACCCGAAGACGTACAAACAACTCGACAGGTTCAGAACGATACTTGAGAAGCATTATCGTGACATGATGGATATCGAGTTCACGATCCAGCAAGGAACACTCTATATGTTGCAGTGCCGCGTTGGGAAAAGGACTGCGTTTGCTGCGATCAAGATTGCCGTTGATATGGTGGG
>DPLS01000296.1 GCA_003541875.1 Bacteroidota bacterium
CTGACAGCAGGCATCTTCCTCCGCGCCGGTTTGGCATTCGTGGGAAGAGCCGGTCGTTTACTGGGCTTGGCGTTCGTCGATTTCGTGCTTGTTGATGTTGCACTCCTAGTCGCGGGATTCTTGTACAGGGGGCGTTGGTTCGCTTTCCCATCGTATGCCTATCCTGTTGTGTACGTCGTTCCTCCGGCGATCCTCGTGATGGTCCTGTTTCTAGGCGGTGCGTATGCTGCAAACAGACATTCGATGTTCCGAACGCTCACGTCGGTTCTCATTGGCTACACCCTTATTTCCGCCGTGGTGTTCTTTGCGAAGGAATTTGCCTTCAGTCGAGCGATCGTCTTGATTGCTGGTTGCATCAGTCTCGTCGTGTTGCCTTGTTGGAGGTTCGGACTACTGTTGTTTGGGAGAATGGTTGCTCGTGGGAGCAAGAGAGGTAGTCTCTTTGGTAACAAGACGTTGATCGTGGGTACAGGACCTTCAGCTCAGCAAGTTATGCGCAAGCTTCGCACACGGGTGGACGGTGGTTATGATGTGTTGGGATTTATCGCCACAAACCGCCGGCAGATTGGTGAGAAGGTTGCAGGTCTGGACGTTGTTGGGTCTCTTGACAATGTTGGCAAGGTCATCATCGAACGGAAAGTTAGTGAAGTCATCTTCTCGATGGACAGCATTTCTTATGCAGACATTCTCTCAGTGATTGCAAAGAGTAACGATCGAGGCGTGAACTATCGGCTTGTTCCAAACAGCCTTGAGGCAATAATCGGCAAAACGAGAATCGAAGAGCTTGACACGCTCCCACTTGTGGAAATAGAATATAACCTTCACAAGATGGGAAACCGGATTCTAAAACGCTCGTTTGACATTCTCTGTTCCTTTGGCCTTTTGGTGACAGTGTATCCATTTCTGTGGATATGGAGGCGACTATCCTCAGGCTCGCCGCTGGGAATGTTCGGTTCCAGAATGCTCTTGCTTCCTCAAGTTTTTTCAGGTACAATCAGTTTTGTGGGCTTGCCTCTAAGCGAAGTGAAGTACACTCCTGCAGAGAGTGAGTCCTCTGAAGCTAGTTCATACCTTGGACCGAGGGGACTGACCGGTCTGGTTCAAATCAATGCGGGTGAAAATCTTGACGCAGAAGAAATTGAACGATTCACGCTTTACTATGCCAAGAACTATTCCCTTGGTCTCGATGTGGAGATCCTTTTCAAAGCGTTGCTGCAGCTTCTGAAGGAATAACAGGCACTGCCAATGGCGAAAGTGATACTTGATTTTGAGAAACCGATAGTTGAGCTCGAACAGAAGCTGGAAGAGCTGAGGAAATATGCTGACAATCCCGCAATTGCAGAGGAAGTTGGCAAGTTGGAAAAGCGGATGATTGACCTGCAGAAGAGTGTCTACTCCGGTCTCACGCGTTGGCAAAAAGTGCAGCTTGCCCGGCATCCTGACAGACCGTACACGCTCGATTATATCAGTTCAATCATGACAGATTTCTTCGAGCTTCACGGTGATCGCAACGTGCACGATGACAAGGCGATTGTTGGTGGCTTTGCCCGTCTGGACCACTATTCCGTGATGATCATCGGTCATCAAAAGGGGAGGGATACCAAGTCCAACCTGTATCGCAATTTTGGCATGCCGAATCCGGAAGGTTACCGCAAGGCTCTGCGTTTGATGAAGCTTGCAGAGAAGTTCAAGAAACCCGTCATCACCCTGCTTGATACCCCCGGTGCGTTTCCGGGACTGGAAGCGGAAGAACGGGGCCAGGCGGAAGCCATCGCTCGTAACTTGCTTGAGATGTCGAGGCTTCGTGTCCCAATCATTGTGGTGATAATTGGAGAAGGGGCTTCGGGTGGAGCGCTCGGCATCGGCTTGGGGGATAGGATATTGATGCTGGAGAATACCTGGTACTCAGTTATCTCTCCTGAGTCCTGTTCAAGCATACTCTGGCGCAGCTGGGACTACAAGGAACAGGCCGCTGAAGCGCTGCAATTGACCGCGCCAGATCTGAAGAAGCAAAAGATCATAGACGTGATCGTTCCCGAGCCGCTCGGAGGGGCACATCGCAACCCCGAGCAAATGGCGCGGATACTCAAGGAGACACTGATTGAAGAATTAAAGGTGCTCTTGAAAGTGAAGGTCGATAAACTGATCGAACGTCGCATAGAGAAGTTTTCCAAAATGGGTGAATGGGCGGGGTGAGCATGATCAAGCAAGAGACACCGGTTCGTGTGCGCTACGCTGATACGGACCAGATGAAGTTCGTATACTACGGGAAGTTCTTTGAGTACTTCGAACAAGGGCGCTCCGATCTGCTGCGATCCATCGGTCTGCCCTATCCGGAAATTGAAGCGATGGGACTGATCCTCCCCGTGGTCGAAGCACACGCATCGTACAAGCAGCCAGCAAAGTACGACGATCTCATCAACATTGTTACCTATTTGCGTGAGCCTCCAGTGGCGCGTGTCCGGCTTGACTACGAGGTGTTTCGTGAGGGGGAGACCGAGTTGCTTGCGGATGGTTACACTATCCACAGTTTTGTGAACGCGGGAACAGGCCGACCAACACGGGCACCGGCGCAGTTTCTGGATACTTTGCAACGCGCCTTGAATCGGTGAGGAACCCAACCATGCTAAAGAAAGAACTGCTCGATATACTTTGTTGCCCCAAGTGCAAGGGCGATCTCGACTACAAGCCTGACGCAAACACTCTCACCTGCAAAAAGTGTGGGAAAATGTATCAAGTGAAGAACGACATTCCCATTATGTTGGTCGACGATGACAAGTGATGTCATGACCGACAGCCGAATTGGCCGGCTTGTCGAACTTGCACTGATGGAAGATATCGGTCTGGGTGACATTACGACCGACGCGATCGTGCCCGAGTCGCAGCTTGCAAAGGGGGAGTTCCTTTGCAAAGAAGCCGGAGTTGTAGCGGGACTCGAGGTGGCGGGTGTTGTTTTCCGATATTGTGATCATAGCATTACCTTCGCTCCAACTATTCCCGATGGCAGTGCAATCCAAGTTGGGCAGGTAATTGCCAAAGTGGATGGTGATGCCCGAAGTCTTCTTCGCGGTGAACGCACAGCATTGAACTTCCTGCAGCGGATGAGTGGCATTGCATCCCTGACCCGACGTTACGTTAACGCGGTTGCTGGCACGAAGGTCCGGATCACGGATACGCGCAAGACCGTCCCCGGCCTTCGAGTACTTGACAAGTGGGCTGTGCGACTCGGTGGTGGCACTAACCACCGTTTTGGGCTTGACGATATGGTTCTCATCAAAGACAACCATATTGTGGCTGCCGGCAGCATTTCGAACGCCGTAGAGCGTTGCGTTTCCTATCTTCGAAGCTACGGCCCTGATGTTGCTCTTGAGGTTGAAACAAAGTGCCTTGATGAAGTTCGAGAAGCTTTACAGTGTGAAGGTGTGAAGCGGATCATGCTGGACAACTTCGCGGCCGTCGAAATGAAAAAGGCAGTTGACCTGATTGGGCATAGAGTGGAGGTCGAGGCGTCGGGGGGCATTACGCTTGAGAATGTCCGATCCGTTGCCGAGACGGGTGTTGACTTCATTTCCATTGGTGCTCTGACGCATTCCGTGAAGGCGCTCGATATCTCTCTCGAATTCATTCACACGCTGCTCTAATCCTCGCCGGACGGCCCGCACCTCATGTTCGACAAGATAAAGCGTCTGGGAACGGACACTGCCATCTACGGCGTTAGCACCGTTGTCGGTCGCTTTCTCACCTATATCCTTACCCCCATCTATGCGAATGTTCTCCCTTCCTCTGACGTAGGAATCGTAGCGACGGTCTTCTCGTACATCGCATTTCTGAATGTTTTCTTCGGTTATGGCATGGAGAGCGCGTTCATGAAATACCGATCGACATTGGAGATAGGCAGTGAGAAACAGAATTTCACTGTTCCATTCTTCTCCCTCACGGTGAGTTCCATCGTGCTTGCTGCGCTGATGATCTGGCAACGAGGCAATCTCGCGGTGCTGGCCGGCGATCCGTCAACGTACGTTCAGCTCGTTCAGTACGTCGCTGTCATCGTGTGTCTTGATACGATTGCTATTGTTCCGTTCGCCTCACTCAGGCTCGCAAGGAAGGCAAAGCAATTCGCGGCGATCAAACTGACGAGCATAATCGTAAACGTGGCCTGCAATCTCCTCTTTCTTATCAAGTACCACACCGGTATCGAGGGTATCTTTTACAGCAACATGATCTCTTCGGCGATCGTGTTGGTGATGTTGGCCTCCACGATTGTCGCGAATCTGAGTATCAGATGGAACGCCGCGCTCTACGAGTCGTTGCTTCGCTTTGGACTTCCGTATATTCCGGCTGGCATTGCGACTATGATGATCCAGGTGATTGATCGTCCGATTCTCTTGGCGCTTACCGACGAGTCCACGGTGGGAATCTATCAGGCCAACTACCGACTGGGCATCTTCATGATGCTGGTGGTCTCAATGTTCGATTTTGCGTGGCGTCCGTTCCTCTTGACCCATGCCAAGGATCCGGATGCCAAACAGATATTTGCTCGTGTGCTTACATACTTCGTGCTCCTGATGACAGGGGTGTTGCTGGTGCTCAGCTTCTTCATCGAAGATATTGTGAAGCTGCCGATCTTTTGGCGCCATTCCATTCTCCCCGCCGAATATTGGCATGGTCTCGCCATCGTGCCGGTGGTATTGCTCGGGTACTTGTTCCTCGGCGTGTCAAACAATTTCGTTGCGGGCATCTATATCGAGAAGAAGACGCAGCACCTTCCCGCAAATACATTCATAGGTGCGATTATCAACGTCGCCGCGAACTTTCTGTTGATTCCGTACATGGGCATCATGGGTGCCGCTCTGGCCACACTGTTGAGCTATGCTGCGATGGCGGTTGGGTTGTATTTTGTTGTGCAGAGATTCTATCCGATCAGGTACGAGTTCGGGCGGATCGGCAAGATCGTGCTTGCCGGTGGAGTTGTCTTTGTTCTCTCTTACTTTGTCAGATGGGAGTCGTTTGAGATATTGTGGAAAGTTGCTCTGCTCGTGCTGTTTGTTGCACTGATGTATTGGATGAAGTTCTTTGAACAATCCGAACTTAGAGCGATTGCTCGGTCTCTCACTCGACAACGGGGAGACGAGGTGTCATCATCGGTGTCTTCGACCAATGGTTTTTCAGAGCCGAAATGAGTATTTTGAATGAAATTTCGTTCAAGGAGAGCGTGTGGATAGGCGATTCGACATAGCAAAACCGATGCAAGTTGGCGGGCAGGCCGTTCTCGAAGGCGTAATGATGCGTGCCCCCGGGATGGTGGCAACTGCGGTAAGGCGTGCTGATGGCCAGATTGTGGTCAGGAAAGAACAGCATAGATCGCTCGCTGACAGGTACCCTGCGGTCAAACTCCCTGTCATGCGGGGGGCTGTTGGATTGATAGAGATGGTGGTGATCGGGATGCGCACGCTGAACTTCTCGGCTGAGATTGCCATGCAAGATGCCAAGGCCGACGAGGAACGGAACGGCCAAGCGCCGAAGAATGGTTCAAGTGGATCCGCCCCAAGCTCATCAAAGGAAGGCTTCAAACTTGGATTGACAGTTGCGTTATCTCTTGTCATTGGAGTTGCCCTGTTCTTCGCAACGCCATTGCTCATTGCAACCGCCTTCTTCAAGGTCGAACAGCAGCCATTATATTTCAATCTTATCGCTGGCGGTATTCGTGTCGGACTATTGCTTATGTACCTTTTTGTGATTTCGATGTTCAAAGACATACAACGACTCTTTCAATATCATGGGGCAGAGCACAAGGCTGTCTTTGCATTCGAACGTGGTGAAGGCTTGGATGTTGCCGCGGCTGCAAGGCAATCTCGCCTCCATCCGCGGTGCGGTACGAGTTTCCTGTTGGTTGTGATGGTGGTCGCGATTCTACTGTTCAGCGTGTTGGATGCGATTGTGATGCAGTGGCTGGGCGAACTGACGCTCTTCACCAGACTTCTAACCCACTTGCCCCTCATCCCGCTTGTGGGGGGAATATCGTATGAGTTCATCAAAGCATCCGCCAAGCGAAGTGACACGGTGATCGGCAAAGTCGTCGTGGCTCCGGGATTGTGGCTGCAGAAAATCACTACGAAGGAGCCAGACGAAACGCAATTGGAGGTTGCCCTTGTGGCGCTTCGGTGTGCACTTGGCGAAGACTACGCCATCCAATCTCCGGTGGAACTGCTGGGGTCGGAACAAGTGTCGGTGAATTGACGCATGCTTGACCGATTGGAAAAAGTCAGGGAGCGATATGAGGAAATCACCCGCCTCCTGAGTGAACCCAGTGTTGTTTCAAACCAGGATCGGTTCAGAGAACTGAGCAGAGAGCATAGCAATCTCACACCGCTCATCAAAGTCTATGACCAGTACGCAAAAAAGAAACGTGACCTTGCTGGTTTGAAAGAGATCACAGACACTTCGTCGGATCCTGAGATGAAGTCGCTCGCATACGCAGAACTGGATGAAACGAGAGAGAAAGTTCAGAAGTTGGAAGAGGAACTCAAGGTTCTTCTTATCCCCAAAGATCCTAATGACAGCAGAAACGTTATTGTCGAAATCCGGGCGGGGACCGGGGGCGATGAAGCCGCGCTGTTTGCGGCCGATCTGTTTCGCATGTACTCCCGATTTGCTGAGAAGCAAGGCTGGAAAGTGGATCTGCTTGATGTGAACGACACGGGTATGGGTGGGATGAAAGAGGTTTCGTTCGGCCTTGTCGGTGAGGATGTGTATGGCGCGATGAAGTTTGAAAGCGGTGTTCATCGAGTACAGCGCGTGCCGGAGACGGAGGCGCAAGGTCGCGTCCATACATCTGCCGCAACAATAGCTGTTCTGCCGGAAGTGGAGCAAGTGGACGTTCAGATCAATCCTGCTGATATTGAGATGGACACGTTTCGGTCAGGCGGAAAGGGAGGACAAAACGTCAACAAAGTCGAAACCGCGGTTCGCATCACTCACAAACCATCCGGGATCATTGTTGTGTGCAGGCAGGAACGATCTCAATTGCAGAACCGCGAACGTGCGATGAAGATGCTGCGGGCGAAACTCTACGAGAACATGGTTGCCGCCCAGGTTGGAGATGTTGCCGCCCAGCGAAAGTCGATGGTGAAGAGCGGCGACAGGAGTGACAAGATCAGGACGTACAACTTTCCGCAGAACCGGGTCACCGATCACCGTATCGGCGTAACGCTGTACAATCTCTCTGAGATTATCGACGGAAAACTTGAAGTGTTAATCGAGCAGTTGAAGATTGCAGACAGGGCAGAAAAGCTGCGCACCAGCACCGAGACATCAATCTAGTTCCATTCCGGCTTGCCCCCCTGGGGTTCGCCCCCTTGGGGCTTGCCCATCCCGCTCGTCCGTACCTTTTTGAAGAAGTCCTTCATCAATGCGCTGCACTGGGCTTCCAGTACCCCGCTCGCCAAGTCCACGCGGTGATTCAGCCGCTTGTCCTGCACGATGTTGAAGAGTGTGCCGCATGCACCGGCTTTTGGGTCAGCAGCTCCGAAGACGAGACGCGGAATTCTTGCCAGTACAATGGCTCCCGCGCACATTGCACAGGGTTCAAGCGTTACGTAGAGCGTGCAGCGTTCGAACCGATGGTTGGCCAGGTGTGCTGCTGCTGCCGTAATCGCAATCATCTCGGCATGCGCAGTTGGGTCTTTGAGAGTTTCGACCTGGTTATATCCTCTGCCAATGATGCGGTCCTTGTGGACGATGATGGCGCCGATCGGGACTTCCTTTCGCTTGTAGGCGAGCTCTGCTTCACGCAGCGCATGTTCCATCCAACGTTCGTCTTCAGTCATTGAAGGGAAATGGAAGTAGATGATTGTGACGCGATGCTAACGGCATGAATATACTTAAGACTCGGCTTCAAGTCAATTATGTGGATGTCGGTGCTGGAGGCTATGAGGTTTCTCAAGGCCATGTGCCAGCATGAACGTTTCGTCAGACAATAACTGCACGGTCGGTCCATCGGCAACGACGATTCCAGCATCAACAACAATAACGCGCGAGCAGAGTGTCACAACCAGCTCAAGATCATGAGAAGCGATAATCTTTGTTGCCGTGATCTGTTTCAAGATGTTCTTCAGCTCCCGCTTTCCTCTCGGATCGAGGTCACTCGTCGGTTCGTCGAGGGCAAGCACGCGGGGTGAACAAGCGAGGATGCCTGCAAGACAGACCCGCTGTTTCTCGCCGCCGCTTAAATGATGCGGTGACCGTTTCTCGAAACCCAGGAGCCCAACTTGCGCAAGAGCTTTGCTGACTCTTTCAACGATTTCTGACGTTGGAAGCCCGAATTGTTCGGGACCAAATGCAACATCCTCATACACGGAAGGGCAGAACAATTGATCGTCAGGGTCTTGGAACAGCAAGCCGACATTGCGTCGAATCTCTGGAAGCGTTGCAGGTGAGACGGCTTGCCCGAGAATGGTCACGGACGGATTCCCGCCTAACGTCTCTGGCAGTATTCCGTTCAAGTGTTGCAGGATTGTCGACTTCCCTGCACCGTTTGGACCGATCAGCCCTACACACTCGCCCTCCTTAACCGTGAAGGATATGCCGTTCAGGGCTTCCTTGCCGTCGTGGTAGCGGTAGCGCAGGTCTTTGACTGCAATTGCTGGCGTCATTTCCATCCCCTCGCACACATGGCTGCGTAGATTCTCTCGGCCCGTTCCGATGAACGAACAAAAAGCTGTCCGACAATCGGTGCCAATGATCTCCATTGGAGCAAGCGTGTAGCGGTGTATGTCCGGCTCATCCGCGCCCGATGCATGCGTTCAGTTTCATCAATCAGAAGAAAGAGGTAGCGATACATCAAAGCAAGAATGGTAAGGAAGACTCTTGGAACGTGTGCTTGTTGAAGGACCCGAAGCAGATCGGCAAATGGGGTTGTGTTGGAAAGCAGGATCATGGTAAAGAGGCACACCGTACTCTTGAGCAAGACCGTAGTAAAAACAATCACACCCTGCGATTGGAACAAACTGAGGAGCGCAACACCAAGAACGAATGGCTCCAGCATGAGCAGACGTTTGAGAAGAAATGGGATTGGTATCTCGCTCGCAATTGCAACAATGATCACAAAGACAGCAGCTGCCAGAATGCAGGGAGTGTCGGAAATGGGAATGCTCACCGTCGCACCCGCGGTCACCAGCGCGATCAGAAGCTTCAGCCCCGCCGGCAGACGATGAATCGGGCTGGAGAGTCGGCTGTAACGGTCAATGAAATCGTGGCGCATGGGAGAGAGTGATCTTCATGAGAGCGACTTGGTGCGTGGTGCCAGCACTCGTGCGAGCAGATACGAGAGGGCAAACACGATCCCTCCGCCGATGACACCAGCTAAAGCAGTAGCGAGCACCGGTGAGCCCATTCCCGGCCAATGGTAGTCTGCCATCGGTGAATGAACAAGTGGATGAGTGACAGCTTTCTGCTCGAATCCCAGAAGTGCGGCTACCCTTTCCAGTCCATCGGGCCACGGCGATGCAAAGGGCGAAACAAAGAGTATCAACGCAAAGGAAATCACCAAGCCGTACACGATCCACGACCTTTGAGGATGCTGCGAATTGTCAGTATCTCGAGCAAGAAGATCTGGGCGAGTCTTGCCGATTGCCGATATGACAAGCGCGGTGATCCCAGCCTCTCCAACACCGATCAACATGTGGACGCTTGCCATCGTCGTGAACCCGACATTCCATGCCACGGTTCCAGACCAAGCAAGTTCTCCGGCACAACAAACAGAAGCGAGAACAGTCGAACACCACGACGCGAATGCTACACCCATCAGGAATCCTCGATCACCTTTGATAAGTCGATGGACCGTTCGAAAGACAACATATCCACCAACCGATGAAACGATGGCCATATTCAGTATATTAGCTCCCAGAGCGAGCAGCCCTCCGTCCGCAAAGAAAAGACATTGGACAATCAAGACCGAAGTCATCACAACAATTGCGCTTGTCGGACCAAGAAGCACGGCTACGAGAACGGCACCCATGAGATGTCCGGAAGTTCCGCCAGCGACGGGAAAATTCAACATTTGCGCTGCGAAGACGAAAGCCGAGGCCAGGCCCATCAGCGGAACGCGTCGAGAGGGAAGGTGCAGTTTCGCTTCACGAATGGCGAACCCCAGTCCTGCTGTTGAAAGCGCTGTAGTGGCGACGATGGTTTTGGTGTCAAGAAATCCATCAGGGATGTGCAAAGCCGTCTCACGAATTAAGTTGGGCCGAACTACTGCGGTCAGCGTGAAAGGAGTAATGTGCGCCTGGAGGGATTTGAACCCCCAACCCTCAGATCCGAAGTCTGATGCTCTATCCAGTTGAGCTACAGGCGCATTGTGCCCTTGTGTGACTGTAATGTATTGAAAAAATGTAGGCAAATTGTGTTAGAGTATCAACGTCTGGCGATCGACTCGGATTCACCCGACAGATTCCAATAGTAAGAGACAGACCAAATTTCTATATTTGGTTTGGGCCTTCATTGCAATAGCAGGGACGGGCTTCTGAAAAGCTGATGGGCAGTTTCTCAAGACTGGGTATTTCATGGCAAAGAAAAAGAAGATCGCCGTCATATTTGGTACGAGACCGGATACCATCAAGCTAGCCCCAATCATTTTGGAGCTGAAGAAGCGGACAGCGCACTTCAAAGTTGTCACGATAGCGACTGCTCAACATCGGCAGATGTTGGATCAGGTTCTTGAGGTGTTCAAGATCAAACCCGACCATGATCTCAATATCATGGAACCGCGTCAGACACTTGCGACGATCACGAAGAACACAATCGAAGCCCTTGATGGCATTCTGGAGATGGAGAAACCGGATCTTGTGCTGGTCCAGGGGGACACAACAACAACTTTTGTTGGGAGTTTGGCGGCATTCTTCCGACACATCCCTGTCGGGCATGTGGAAGCCGGCCTCAGAACCAACAACAAGGCACATCCGTTTCCTGAAGAGATCAATCGCCGGCTGACAAGTTGCATTGCCGACCTCCACTTCGCGCCAACATCTGCTGCAAGGAGGGCTTTGCTGCGAGAGCACGTTGATCCTCGCTCAGTGTTTGTTACCGGCAATTCCGTTATCGATGCGCTCAACATATCAGTCAAGGCGCGATACAGGTTCTCCAGAGAGGACCTCAACAAGATTGTGGCGATGCAGAGGCGGATTCTCCTAATCACCATGCACCGGCGGGAGAATTTGGGGGAACCAATGAGGGGCGCTGCCATGGCAATCCGGCGGCTTGCCAGCATGTTCCCGGATTGCGAAGTGATATTTCCGGTTCACCTGAATCCAAGAGTGCGTGAAGTTGTCTACCCGGTACTCAGCCGTATCCCTAACGTGCATCTCGTAGAACCAATGGACTATTCGGGTTTTGTCAACCTCATGGCAAAGTCATATCTTATTCTCACAGACTCCGGCGGAGTACAAGAAGAAGGTCCGGCGCTTGGGAAGCCCGTGCTCGTTCTGCGCGAGGTTACCGAGCGCCCCGAAGCGGTTGAGTACGGGACGGCAAAGCTCGTGGGATTGAACGAGGAGAAGATAGTGAACACCGCGCGCAAGCTGATGGAGAACTCTCGCGCATACAATGAGATGGCGAGAGCAACAAATCCGTACGGTGATGGTCGTGCGGCTCGGCGGACAGTTGGCATCATCATCAGGTATTTCGGCTTGTCAAGAGCACTCGTCAAAGAGTTCAGGCCGGGAATTTCTGTCTAGGAAGGCTGGGATCGGAGGACATTCCGAAGTTGTCAAGCTGGGCAGTTTTTCTGTTGTGCGCCGGAAGGGAGTCGAACCCCTAACCCCCAGCTTCGTAGGCTGGTGCTCTATCCAGTTGAGCTACCGGCGCGTGCAATAATGGAAAATTGCCAATTGGCAAGTCCCAATTGACAATTGCTTGTAGCCTTAACGGGAATCGAACCCGTATTTGAGCCTTGAGAGGGCTCCGTCCTAAACCGTTAGACGATAAGGCCAACACGATTCCGGATTTCGGATCCGCGGTTCAGGATTTGAACTGCAATCCGAAACTAGCAATCCGCTTTCCGCCAACTCGAATGCTGCCCCGCAAGGATTCGAACCTCGATAAACAGATCCAGAGTCTGCTGTCTTGCCGTTAGACGACGGGGCAAATTTCTGACTTTGGATGGCTAATCTACTGAATTCTCTCCGAAATGTCAACGCACCGTTGATGCGACTCTACCCCCCGAGAACCAGAGCGAGGAAACAAGTGCTTATGTCTTTCCTTTTGATAAACTTCTTGACTTTTACACTCAAATCTGATAGTTTCGTGCAACTGTTCAGGCGCGATGGTCCACAGGCGCAGTGGTTACTAAACTCAACTCTTCTCGACTCATATAGGAGACTCTCTGAATGAAAAGACTCACCGTCGTTGCACTCGTCTTGTGCTCGAGCGTGTGTATTGAACTAGGTATTGCTCAAAACACACAGGGGAAGTGGGCGTTGGGTTTCCACGGAGGGGTCAACCTCTGGTTCAATGATTTCAATAAGCGCCTTATTTCGCCAGGCGGTGAATTTATGTTGCGTTACGGTATCCACCGCTATGTTTCTCTTGGCATCACGGGTGGGTATGAGGTGTTCAAATCACAGCAAGATCCCCTTTTGGTTTTCACGAGCGGGTCGAACGTGGGCTCGTACGACTATTTCAGGTTGGATGCGATTCCTGCAGCGTTTCAGGTGTGGGTACATCCAGCGCCTGGGCATCGTGTATCGCCTTATCTGTATGCTGGGATTGGCGACATGTTCTACAAACGGAAGGACTATGCAAATAACTTTGTTCCTCAGGACAAGTATTACAGCACAATCATGGTTCCTGTGGGGGCTGGAATTGAGATCTTCGTGAACAAGAAGTTGGCGGTTGTTCTAGAAGCCGGGTATCGTATCATGAACGACAAGACCGATAACTACATTTTCAACAACGGTGATAGTTGGGCGACCGGCAAAGCAGGTATCAACATCTTTCTTGGGAGTGGAGATGCAGACGATGACGACAACGATGATCTGACGAATGGCGACGAGCGCAAGTTGGGTACGAATCCCGAGAATGCTGATTCAGATGGAGATGGTTTGAAGGATGGTGAAGAAGTCAAGCGGTACAAGACAAATCCCCTCCAGAAGGATACCGATGGCGACGCGCTATCGGATGGTGACGAAGTGTTTACCTACAAGACTGATCCCACAAAATCGGATACTGACGGAGACGGTCTCTCTGATGGCGACGAAGTGCTCAAGTATCATACCGATCCGTTGAAACTGGACACTGATGGCGATGGACTGACTGACGGCGATGAAGTTCTGAAATATCACTCCGATCCATTAAAGGTCGACACTGACGGTGATGGACTTTCCGATTGGGACGAAGTGAAGACGTACAACACTGATCCTGCAAAGGCGGATACGGACGGTGATGGATTGAACGACAGTGATGAGATCAAGAAATATCGCACGAACGCACTGAAACCGGATACCGACGGCGGTGGCGTCAACGATGCAGCAGAGGTTCAACGTGGCACGAATCCACTAAGCCCGAAGGATGATCTGAAGGATACGATCATTCTGGAAAGGGGGAAGACCGTCATTCTGGAGGGCGTCAATTTCGCCAGTGGCAGCTCAACGCTCGGTTCTTCTTCTGAGAAGACACTCGATAAGGCTTACAATGCTCTGATCGCCAATCCGGGTATTGTGGTTGAGATTGCGGGTTACACGGACAATGTCGGCAAACCCGATGCTAATGATAATCTCTCGGCCCGTCGCGCTCAGTCTGTCAAGGCATGGCTTGTGAAGAAGGGTATTCCGGCGAATCGGTTGACAACAGTCGGCAAGGGAATGCGCGACCCGATTGCACCGAACGATTCTCCCGATGGCCGTGCACAGAACCGCCGCATCGAGTTCCACGTGATGAAATAGAAGCAGAGAATGTGTCTTGTTGCCGCCTGCTCCGATGTTCGGGGTAGGCGGTTTTTTTTGTATCCTCAATTGCTATCGATAGGATGATGGCTCCTATCTTCCTCGCGACGTGGTGAGTCTCGAACCAAGCTTGGCGAGGGTTGCGAAGATAACCTCGTTTGAGGGAAACTCTGTAGAAAGCTGCGTGTAGACCTCCCGGAATCTCAAGACATCTTCCTCCGTGCGGACGAGTTGCAGCAACCGTTCTGAGACGAATTTGAGTTCGTATTCGAAGTGGCCTTTGAGGTCTGCGAGAAGCAAATGCTCCAGAGCAGCCTTCTCTGCGGCGGAGTTGCCAAGTCCCATGTAAGCAGCCGCCTGGTAGAGGTAAGCGGCGGGATGACTGCACTGCTCAAGCTCTTTCTCAAGGGATCGAAGAGCCTCGGCATACCGTTTCAGCGTCACAAGAGCGGCGGCCTGCATCAGGTTTGACTTTGGATAGGTTGGCGACAGCCCCTGCAACTGCTGTGCTGCCTCCATCGCTTCCTTGTCTTGTCCGGCCATGAGGAGCGTTAGAGTGAGATTCGAGCGAGCAAGGAGGTTGTTCGGGTCGAGCGCTATTGCATGCTGATACTCGCTGATTGCCGTGGGGAGTTTTTTTGATTGAGCAGCCATCATCGCCGTGATCATATGGCCATCTGCTCTATACACATCTAACTCACCACTCGCAAACCAATATGCGAACACCCCCCACCCAGCAAGCGGCAGGAGGGGAGACCACTTCGGCAGCCGCAACCTCATCGCCGATCCTGCGAAGTTACCGGATGATTGCGAAGCCAAGATGCCAAGGAACAACCATGCAATTGCTCCCACAGGTGCGACTCTCAACGATATGTTGGCCAGGTTATCGAAAAGTATCGCGAGAAACGAACAGATAAGACCTACCCTCATCAGCCGGTCGGCTTCCTTCTCCTTGACTTGAGATCTGAATCCCACGAAGAGTGCCGTCGCTATAGTCGTAAGGTACACTACAAGGCCAACTCCGCCGAGGTCAACAGCGGTTTCGACTAGCTCATTATGTGCATGGGGAACCACGTCTTCACTCTTGACGATCCAATAGTCTGGCGATCTGAACTCACGCATCACCTCTCCGTAGCTGCCAATACCGTGGCCAAAGAATGGTGCAGCTTTGAACGCATTGTACCCGGCCTCCCAGAAGTACATCCGGCGAGCGAATGAAGAACTTGCATCGGTGCTGAACGACTTCTCGATTCGTTCGACTAATCGAGGAGAGAGATAGACTGCTGACGCTGCCACTGCGATGGCTACGGTTCCCCAAATGAGAATCTGCCTTGGTTTGCGTCTAGACAATGCAGCAAAGAGGATTAGCGAGAGCAAGAAGGCTGCAATACTTGTCCTCGTTGAGGTTACGAACAATACAAATGCAAGCCCGCCCAAAAGGATAGCTTGAGACCACCTCTTCCAGGTCCTGGCTCTCGCGTTGACCGTGAGAGCCAGGAGCACAGGGAAAAGCAGCACGATGTATCCGCTTAAATATGTTGCATTGGTCAAAGTAGAGGCAACACGCCGATCCTCACCAATGAAGAAGTTCAGGAACAATTTGTCTGCGAAAAAGAACTGCAGTATACCCACAATGCAGACCGCAGAAGCGAACAGAGCAAGGATCCGCATGAGTTTGTCGACATCCGTTCGTTTTGGAAAAAGCTGTGTTCCAGCAAAGAAGCAGCCAAGAAAGGGAATCCAGATCTTCAAAGCCTGAACGCTGGTCCATTGATTCTTCGAGTAGAAGACCGAGGCCAGGATGAGGAGAAGGAATACTAGAACCGGGAAATCGTTAGATGATCGTTGAAACTCCATTTTTCCCCGCCGGATTGACTCTGCTAAGAATGTCGCGACAAGGAGGCTGCTAGACAAAACGAGGAGCGGAGTCTTGGCAATACCGCTATCGTATGAATTAACGGTGATGACAAGCGTGGTTGAACCGAGGAGCAGGTACACAATCCACTGTAAGCTGGATGTGTCTGCGAAGAAGGAGCGACCAGAGTTACTCATCTGTGCGTGTGTGGAGGAAACAAAATTGCACTCTGAAAATCTCTGATTTGGGACTCAAAGTCAACTCTACCATCTCGGAGGTAAGGGTCTGTGCGGCGCTTTGACTTTCAACCCGTCATTTGTTACCTTTTTGACAGGTGCTTCAGGTTGTTTCTGTACTGAATTCGGTAACAATTGATCCAAAAGGCTTCCGGTGGTAAGAGTGTTACGGGTTGGTGGGACGGCAAAAAATCTGTTTGACGCAGACCAGTCCGGAATGCTCATACAACAATTCAAAGACACAAACCAATCCCACCCCAATACCGACAACGCCGATCGTCGTCAGGTATCTGGTCAGCTTGCAAAGATGCAACCACCAAGGACGGCAGGAACGGAACCGAATAAGAAAGCTCAGAACACTACCATTGCCACCCTGGCAAATGAGATCTCGTCGTATCTCTTCAAGTATCTCGCCGGATTCCGCATACCTACTCACTTTGTTGAAAAGGTCTCGGGGTCGGAGATGCTCGTGAAGCAATTGGCGATGATTCCACTTCAGGTTCGCGTCCACAATGTTGCCTCTGGAGAGTTCTCAAAACAATTCGGGATTAAAGAGGGAACAGAGTTAACCGTTCCCGTGATCGAGCATTACTTCAAGAATCCTGACCTTGGCAATCCACTCACGAACGAGTTCCACATCTATTCTCTTGGACTTGCCACGCCGGAGCAGCTTCGTGCCATCAATAGGCTGGCTTCGAAGACGAACGTGGTTCTCAAATCTTTTTTCGAGCGCCGTGAACTGAAGCTCCTAAGCGTCAACCTGGAGTTCGGTGTTCTGGGGAATCAGGTAACAATCGGCGATGAGATATCACCCCGCACATGCCGTTTCGCTGATCTCCAGAAGAAGGATCGTGTGGGCAGGGATCTTTTTGCGGCTGGCAGCGAGGATGCGCTCGAAGTGTATGCAGAGGTTCGCAATCGAATCTACAGAACATTTTAGACAAAGACATTTGTGATCACGAAATACGGGTACGAGGTTGTTGCAGTGGTGATTGCTCTGGTCGTGGTCGGGTCGTTGCTTGCTTGGTTCCTTGTTGATATTGTTGAGCTGAGATTTGGGCTTATTGGACTGTTCCTTCTATTTTTGATTTTCACGATCAGCTTTTTCCGTGACCCGGAGCGCCAGACTCCAGAAGGGAGCGGTCTCATCATCTCGCCGGCCGATGGAAAAGTAGTGCTGGTGAAGGAAGTCGATGAAGGCGAATACCTGAAGGGGAAGGGAACGCAGGTGAGCATCTTCATGTCTCCGTTCAACGTGCATGTCAACCGGTACCCCGTCAGTGGAAGGGTGGGATGCTTTAAGCATATCCCGGGTGAGTATCTCGTCGCATTTGATGAAAAGTCTTCGCTGCGAAACGAGCGCACGCATATCGGGATTGAGAATGAACGAGGGAGAGTGTTCTTTCGTCAGATTGCCGGTTTTGTAGCAAGGCGGATCGTTGCACCAATTCGGGTTGGCGATGAAGCGGTGGCCGGTGAGCGATTCGGCATGATCCGATTTGGCTCTCGCGTCGATGTCGTCGTGCCGCACGGCTGTGAGGTAAAAGTCCAGGTTGGCGACAGAACCGTCGCGGGGGAGACAGTCCTGGCGGGGTTTGCATAAGATGACTGTCCTATCGACTATCAAAGGTTTTCCATGAGAGTAACGCGCGCTGTGGTGCCCAGCCTGTTCACCGTGCTGAACATGTTTTGTGGATTTCTCTCCATTGTCTATGCAAGCAAGGGGGATATTCTGCAAGCGTCGTGGCTGATCATACTGGCTGCGGGCTTCGATGCCCTCGATGGCGTGATGGCGAGAATCACAAAGTCCTCATCGCAATTTGGTGTTGAAATAGACTCTCTTTCTGATGTTGTTTCCTTTGGTGCTGCCCCGGCGTTCCTCGTGTATCAAGCGCACCTCCAGACGCTGGAGGGCTTCGGCATACTCTTAAGTTCATTGCTGATGGTCTTCGCAGGTCTAAGACTTGCAAGGTTTAACGTCAATCTCGTTGGCTTCGAGAAGGATCATTTCTCCGGTCTCCCCACACCGGCGAGTGCCTTGACGGTGGCGTCGTTTCTCATAAACTACTGGAGTGCAACAACCGGGCTTGGCGGGGCTGCCGCTCTGCTACCGTATCTGGTGGTCATCTTATCTCTGCTCATGGTGAGCAAGGTGAAGTACGATACACTGCCGAAGATCTCCCGGCGATCATTTCAGCGAGAACCGTGGAAGTTCGTTTTCCTTGCACTGGCAATCGTGGTTGTGGTCGTGAGTGCTGGAGAAGCCATCTTCCCGCTGTTTGTTCTGTTCGTCATGTTGGGGATTGTCCGCTACGTTGGCAGTATGGTGAAGCACATCCTCCACCACGAAGCCAAGAGGAAAGAAGAGGAGACCGTCGAGCCCACGAGTGTTGACATCTGAGCAAAGGAAGCAGACATGTTTCTGTCCAAGGTAAAGATCACGCTTCGCAAGTCAATTCTTGATCCTCAGGGGAAGGCCGTTGAGCATGCAGTGTCGGCGCTTGGTGTCAAGAGCGTTCATGACGTGAGGATGGGCAAGTATATCGAATTCAGGGTTGAGGGTGCTTCGGAGGCGGAAGCAAAGCGTGCAACGGAAGAAGTATGCAAGAAACTCCTTGCGAACCCGGTGATGGAGGACTATCACATTGAAATAGAGAAAGTGTAGATGATCGAGAGGGTGAAATTCGGGGTCGTTGTCTTTCCGGGGTCGAACTGCGACCACGATGCGTACTATGTGTGCAAGAAAGTCATGCATCAGGACGCGGTGTTCCTCTGGCACAAGGATGCTGATTTGCAGGATGTTGATGTGGTTATTTTGCCCGGCGGCTTTTCGTACGGTGACTACTTGCGGTGTGGTGCGATTGCCCGCTTCTCGCCTATCATGAAAGAAGTCATCCGATTTGCGAAAGATGGGGGTACGGTCATCGGGATCTGTAACGGGTTTCAGATTCTCGTCGAAGCGGGATTGCTCCCGGGCGTGCTTCTCAGAAATGCTTCGCTCAGGTTTGTCTGCAAGTATGTGAACCTGAAGGTGGAGAACGTGGACACACGGTTCACCAGCAAATGTCATCCGGGGGAGGTTTTGGCCATCCCTATCGCACATGGAGATGGTAACTATTTCACCGATCCCGAAACGCTTGCCACACTTGAAGCCAAAGGTCAAATCGTCTTCCGGTACAGCGACATCGATGGCCGTATCACGGAAGAAGCCAACCCGAACGGCTCGATGGCAAGCATTGCAGGTATTGTGAATGAAGCAGGCAACGTTCTCGGAATGATGCCTCACCCCGAACGCGCAGCCGATCCTTTGCTACGCCACATGGATGGCCAGAAGATATTTCAATCAATAATCAACAGTTCTGTGCCCAGTACAACGAGCCAGGCACTGGCTGCTGCCGGGCACACACTAATTGCCGCGGAAGGCGGAAGGAGATAGGCTATGGGTAACCTTGGTGCAACCGAGATCATCCTAATTGTATTTGTTCTCTTGATATTCTTTGGAGCGAAGAAGATCCCCGAACTTGCCCAGGGATTGGGTAAAGGCATTCGCGAATTCAAGAAGGCGGTGAAAGAGACGGAGGATGACGTGACCTCCGACCCAAAGAAGATCGATGAGAAGAAGGGATAAGGATGTTCCATGTTCGAGAACATTGGCGGTAGCGAGCTTCTCCTGATTCTGTTCGTTGTGTTCATTTTCTTCGGTCCGAAGAAGTTGCCGGAGCTGGGCAAGAGTATCGGGAAAGGGATGCGAGAGTTTCGCAGTGCGATGCGCGGGCTTCAGGAGGATGTCCAGAACTCTACAAAGATCGACGAGAAGAAGTAACCCGCAACTTTGTGCCCAGCAACTGTTCTTGCCATCTCGTAACTCAAGCTGGTCGCATAATCTGCTTCGCTTCATTGGATTGTTCTTTTCGATTGTTTCATTCGCAGTGATCACGCAGACATGCCAACTTGGCGGCATCAAGATCACCACAGAGGGGGAGTCAACTCTCATTCTTTTTCGACACTAAACGAACTAGCAAGAAAGATAATCTGATATGAGCATTCTCGTCAATAAGAAATCCAAAGTTGTGGTTCAGGGCATCACGGGCGGTGAAGGGACCTTCCACACTTCTCAGATGATTGCCTATGGCACTAAAGTGGTTGGTGGTGTAACTCCGGGCAAAGGTGGAACAACCTACAGCGGCAATGAGAAGGACCAATTCGCGCGGCCCGTTCGCGTATTTAACACTGTTTCGGAAGCGGTGAAGACGGTCGGAGCGGATGTTTCCGTCATATTTGTGCCGGCGGCATTTGCCGGAGATGCCATTATGGAGGCGGCTGATGCGGGAATCAAAGTGGTGGTCTGCATTACGGAAGGCATTCCGGCTCGTGACATGATCAAGGCCTACGACTTTGTGCAGAAGAAGGGGACAGTCCTCATTGGGCCAAACTGTCCTGGCATCATCACGCCAGGTGAGTGTAAGGTTGGCATCATGCCGGGCTTCATTCACAAGGCAGGCCGTATTGGGCTGATTTCCCGGAGTGGAACACTCACCTATGAGGCAGTCTGGCAGTTGGCCTGCCGTGGTGCCGGTCAATCGACTTGTATCGGCATTGGTGGCGACCCGGTCAACGGCACCT
>DPLS01000160.1 GCA_003541875.1 Bacteroidota bacterium
CCCCACTGGGAACCGTATCGGGCAATTTCTGCCGCATCGTCCAACATGTCCAGACCAACATCTTCGTCTGCCTGCAGGGTTCCATTGGCAGTTCTTCCCCCGATGACATCTTCAGAGTTCAGTCTCTCGTTCGGGATGACGTCTTCGCTGATTGAGCCAAGATCGATCCGAATTTTCGGGATCGGCACCCGGTTCTTATAGAGATCCAGCAACACCCAAAACTCAATGAAGTTCACATTCTCAGTGATCAGGTTCGTCCCCGCAATCGAGATGGGCTTCATGATACCACCCCAGTTCTTCGAGACAGTCAGCGTCGAATCAATGCGCGGACTGTAGTTGTACATTCCCCTATTCAAAGGGTAATACTGCAGATCAAGCACCGTCAACTGGTCGTTGGCCGAATTTCCGGGTTGCTTTCTGGGATACACGTCAGTGAGGCGCACGTTGGTAGGAAGGACATTGAACCACACCGTCTTTCCCTTGGAGAACATCTTTGTGGTGTCCTGAAAACCAAGAGTCGAGTCGGCAAGGCCATCCTTTGGGGGACTGGGCTGGTACCACTGAGAATAGCTGATGCCGAGTGGAATTGTTCGCCGCGCCCCTTCGAAATCATCGATGTATGCAATGCCTTCACCGTTGTCGCTCGGAATGGTGCTCTTCTTCGTGTTTGGATCAGGTATCATGTACGCAGCCTCACCGGTGATACGGATTTCAGAGGCGTCGCGCGTCTCAAGCAAGGGCAAGGCATCAATAGCATTCGTCAGGAATGGAAGATCCAGTTTTGTTTGTCCATCCACGCCGAGGATCGTGTTCTTGTTGGGCTCTTCGCCAAGACGCACCTTCTCGCTCAGCGTTTGCTGGTTCAGGTTCATGACGGTGAACCCAAAGTTTGTGTTCTTGGAAATTGCAAGGTCACCGCGCGCCCCGAGCAACGTCTTGGATGCAAGCTGGAAAAGATCGTTTTGCTCGAACTTGATTTGCAGGTTCGCTCCAGGGACAAGAGCACGCTCGTTGCGGATTACCACTTCACCCACTATGTAATCAACAGTGTAGTCAATATTTGGAGTGAGCAGGCGACCATCCAGGTATACCTGAACACTCCCCTCCACAATATTGAAGCCAAGTGGGTACTTTGAGGTAACTTCGCCTGATGCCTTCCCTTTGATTAGGTAGTGATCGTGATTGCTCTGCTGAGAAAATGTCTTGGTCGTATCATAGATTTCGGGATAGTAATACGATGTGTCGGGCAGCGGCTTCTGATTATCCCGGTAGTACTTCTTTATGCCATCATCAAAAGGCCTTAGCGTCGGGAAAATGATCTCCGCCCTCGCCTGACTGATGGTTTTGCCGGGACGGAAATCAAAACCGTTGTCGCCATTTTGTACGGCAGTCCCATCCGTAGTGTAGTTGTCAAAGCCGAATACACGCAGAAGACGCTCGCTTGGCGGGATGGAGTTCTCGTTCTCCCTCCCGGGGATGGTCCTGTAGATATCAAGGATAAACCCCTCTTTCTTGAGATTGCGGCCGATCCCTGGAATCTGATAGACATTCTTCAGCATCTGCTTCCAAGCCACAGGATATCCGGGCCCAACCGTCTGAAGATTCTGCGGCTTCAGCATCTTCAGCACCAACCTTCTCGTCCTGCTCGTATCATCCCGAGAAAATTCTCCAAACTGCGCTCCACTGCCGCGGCGGTATGCCACGGCCACGACTTGTTGATCCTGTACATTCGCGTTGAGCGATATTACCCCAATGTAGCCGTCGCCGGTCAACTCATACTGTGACCTCTCGAGCTTGACGAACGACGCCTTCTCAATGCTGCCTGAATTCGGTGCAGCGTTGCGGAGGGAGTCACTATACCCCCCCTGCACAGGGCGCGGGTCCAAAGTAATGTATGCGATGCCCTCTCTCTCCGTCGGATCGGGAATGCTACCCGAACGCTGCACCCATACTTCTTCCTCAATAATCTGAAGGTCCTCATGCACTCTCGCCGGCTCGTTTTGGTAGTACTCCTCATAAATTGCGGCTGTTGCACCGGGGAGGGTACTCTGGTAGAGGGTGTCGACAAAGAAGTGGTTAGTTGAGTAGTTGAACGGACGAATATCGAACTGCACTTCTTGCGCACCGCCGGAGACGGACACTTCCTTGATTTGCCCCTTCTTCTGAGACGCGAGCGCGGTAAGCGTGAGAGGACCGGTTTGAAACCTCGCCTTTACGCCGAACAGCGCCGCGCTGCTTCCAATGAATGTGGAAGGGGTGTTGAGAGAGACGTTTCCGGCCTCAACGCTCTGCACAATCTCATCATCATAGCCAGTGTATTTGATCTTGAGTTGGTTCTCGTACTCGAACGTCCGCTGCGTGTTCCAGTCGGCGAGAATGCTCAGTTTGTCGCCAATCATGCCATTAACGTTGACCTGCACCTCCTGTTGGAAGTCCGGTTCATTTCTCGTCTGATCGAGGCGCGAGACCTGCGTCTGGTCCGACTTGGTGCTCCTGAATCCGGCCTTGATGTCAACCGCACCGCTGATATTTACGTTGATTTCATTTTTCCCGAAGATGCTGAACAATGGGTTCGCAGGAACGGGGATGGTAATTTTAGTGATGGAGCTCAGAAGCTCGCCAAGGTCGTTCTTCTCCTGAAAGGCTTTGGGCTTTCGCGCCTCTTCAGCAAAGAGCTTGCGCAAGTCGCTCTTGCGCCGCACCGCCAGGTACTCGTGGAACGAGAGCGGCAAGGGGAGCTTCACGTTTTCACCCATCACTGTTTCACTGAAGCGAAATTCCTTGCCCGACGAATCAAGCACTGCCTGGCGCTGATATGTCGCCGGTCTGGCAGGCGCAAACAGCGGATACAGACGATCGGGGAAGAACCCAACATGCGGTTGGTCCTTGCGAACGTAAGTGAAATGCTTCAGCCGAGCCGTTGAATCGTAGCACACAACATATGAAGTATCAGGGAGCCCTTTGCGCCCAAGTCCGGTGGTGTCCTTCCTTGACGAGTCAGGTGTTGCGGGGAATTTTTCGGGGGCAGACCCACCCTTGCCTTCAGGATCGAGGGGCGCAATCCCTTTGGGGGGGATCACCCCTTTGGATGTTTCTGTCGAATCGCTGAAGAGCGCCAGGAGGGGAAGGTACGCCGGCTCAGGCAACAGTGAACTTGAACCGATGAGATCCCGGGGAGAAAGAAGGAAGAGGAGAGTTATGAATGACGAGACGACAACAAACAGCGCGTCACGGATGTGGTAGTAGGAACCTGCCCGTTTTCTCTTCAGCAAGGAGACCAATTCGATTCTCAGCGTTGTGTTACCATCCACGGCAAGACTAACCTACCCTGCAACGCCTCGCCGTTACACACACTCAACGGACCTATTCAAACATGTCGCGATCCGTCTCGTGGGTGCTCGTCCCTTCAAGCAATAGCAACCTGATCGATATGGTAGCTCCTCCGAATTAGAAACCCTGAGTCCCTTTGCTCAGCTACGGAAAACATAGCCAAAAGCAGATCAAATATCAAGCAACTTGTTCGGGAATACCGTTGAAACACATGGGTGTAACCGCCCAATTGGAAAAAAGGGATTAGTCGAGTATATTTATGACATGGATGGACACACCCTTACGCGCCGAATGCTGACGTACCGCTACCTGTTGCGCGCCCACATAGGCCCTTTCGCTTTTTCCCTTTGCACGTTGATGTTTCTTTTCGTACTCCAGTTCGTCATGAAGTTTGTCGACCAGCTCATCGGGAAAGGACTCTCGGCGTGGGTCATCATTGAACTCATCGCCCTCAGTCTCGCCTGGATGGTCGTACTCGCCGTACCGATGTCCGTGCTTGTGGCCACGTTGATGGCATTCGGAGACCTGTCATCGAAGAACGAGATCACGGCAATGAAGGCAAGCGGAATGAGCATTTACAGGATGATCGCGCCGATCGCCGCAGCTGCAGCCGTCATTGCGCTCTTGCTCGTATGGTTCAACAACTATGTGCTTCCCGAAGCAAACCACCAGGCAAAAACTCTGATGATCGATATCCGAAAGAAGAAACCCACCCTCAACCTGGTACAGGGACTCTTCTCGCAAGATATATCCGGCTACAGCATTCTTGTGCACAAGACATTCGAGAACTCCAACGATCTCGAAGGTGTGACGCTGTACGATTATACCAATCCCAACACAAACGTTCTCATCACTGCTGAACAAGGAACGATTTCGTTCTCCGCAGACTACCGCAAGATCATTTTGGATTTACAGCGAGGTGAAATCCACGAACTTGATTTGCAGAAGATGTCAGCCTATCGCAAGCTTCGCTTTCAAAACCATCGCATCGTCATGAACGCGGAGGGATTTGAATTCGAGCGTTCTTCGGAAGGTGCATTCGCACGCGGGGACAGGGAGTTGAGTGCCAGCGTCATGGCTCAGATTGTCGACAGCCTCTTCAAAGAAAAACGCGGACTTGAGGATCAACTCCAGAAATCCATCGCAGACGACATGGAGCGCACGATCAAGGGAACGCCAAGCGCTTTCCCCTACGGAGGAGGCAGCCTACCAGGAAGCGAAGGCCCCACCGCTGCGGCACTTCTGAAGGCACGCTCAATGAGCGCATACATCACGAATGATATTTCGCGTATCGAATTCCTCGACCGCCAGGCCGACCAGTACCTGGTTGAAATATATAAGAAGTACTCCATTCCTGCTGCATGTATCGTCTTCATTCTCATTGGCGCCCCTCTTGGCATCATGTCACGGCGGGGTGGCTTTGGGATTGCCGCCACACTCAGCCTGGGGTTCTTTCTTTTTTATTGGGCATTTCTCATTGGCGGAGAAAAACTTGCAGACAGGGATATCACTTCACCGTTCATCGGAATGTGGTCTGCCAATATCCTGCTCGGCATTCTGGGAATCTATCTGACCGTCCGGATCGGCAAGGAGACTGTCGTTATTAACTGGAGCATATTCCAGAGGCTGATCCCGAAGCGCTGGCGCACCAATCTCCCCGAAGAAACAGAAGCGGTCGGCAGCAACGCATGAAACTTCTTGATCGGTACATCATCAGGCAATTCTTCGTGACCGCATTCTTTGCCCTTCTTGCAGTCACGATTATCTTTGTGGTGATTGATGCGCTGGAACATCTGGACGACTTCATCGACAAGCAGGCAACGCTGAGCGTCATCGCCCAATACTATTTCTACTTCATCCCTGAGATCATCAAGCTCATCATGCCTGTGGCACTACTGCTTGCCAGCCTTTTTGTTACTGCCCGTATGTCCACCCAATACGAACTGACCGCAATGAAATCCAGCGGCATCAGTCTGTACAGGATGCTCCTCCCGTATGTAATCGTCGCACTCGTGGTGAGCGCAGCATCGGTGTATTTCAACGGATGGGTCGTTCCCTCTGCCAACAAAAAGAAATTCCATATTGAGCGCGTGTATTTGCAGAAGGACCAGATAGCCCTGTACAGCGCCAACATTTACTTCCAGGATAGCCCGACGCGTATTCTCTCGTTGGGGTACTATGATGAAATGAGGAGCACGGCAACCCGCGTGAGTATCCAGGATTTCAGCGACGCAGACCGGACTGTCTTGATCGGGCGAGTTGACGCCATGAACATGGCATGGGACACAACGGCACAATCATGGGTTTTGACGGATGGGACGCGACGCTGGTTCCGGGAGGGGAAAGAACGGATTGAACAGTTCTCTTCCACGCCTGCGGGCCGTCTCCACTTCAAGCCCGACGATCTGCGGAAGAAACAGGAGAAACCGGACGAGATGGACTACTACTCGTTGAAGGATTTCATAGAAAGTCAGCAAAGGGCAGGGCAGGACGTAGCGCGATGGCAAGTAGACTTCTACAGCAAGGTATCATTTCCTTTTGCATCTGTGATCGTGGTTCTCTTCGGAGTGCCCTTCTCTTCGATTCGGCGACGCGGGGGCGTGGGAGTTCAGTTGGGGATCAGTCTGCTGATTTGCTTCATCTACCTCATCTTCATGAAGGTGAGCCAGGTGTTCGGCTATAACGGCGATATCAACCCGCTCCTCACCGCGTGGCTGGCGAATATCTGCTTCTTCGCGGCAGCCGTGTACGTGATGTTTCGCGTTCCGAAGTAGCTTCTGAAGTTCACATCGACTCACGAGAAAATCCAGAAACATAATTTCGTGTCACTGGAGCCTGGTGACAGCCTCTTCTAGAACTCCCACCTCATCTTCATCACCGGCACACTCGTGTATCCTGTCTCAGTCGGTACCTGCTGCAGTCCCAACTCGGCATGGGCGGAGTTGTACCAACCGGCACTGAGTGCCGCGTAGGCAGCACTCGCCACGTGGTTAATCACTGCCACCGTCACCCACGTGGTCGCGGAAGCGTAGTAGTCGTTGGCCTTCCCCCGTTCTTTGGAGTAGTAGATCATGTTCGGCTGCGGGGAGGAGTGCAGTCGTTGGGTAATCTGCACGTAGGTTGTCAGTGTAGGATCAGCATCATCCCACCCCTGGTAGAACTCCTGATACTTGCCTATCAGCTCGTAATACTGCTGATCGCCGTAGGGCGGAAGAGTGTGCGAGTAATATTGTCCCTCCCCTCCTGCAGAGCCGATGTAGCGCTCCATCCTGTTTAGCTCGTCCCAGTTCACTCGCAACCAAGGAGCTCTCCCTTCTGTGCCGGGAATGAGCCAATTGTAGTTCCCCCGCTCTGAGGCAGGAACGTAGTTGACCATCGAGAATTCACCATACTTGACAACATCCCAGCGAGCGTCAGCATAGGTCTGGAAAGAGCTTGTCTGCTGGTCCCCCTTCTTGTCATAATTATAGGCGAGTAGCCATGCTGCGACATCTGCTACAAAAAATGCAGCGGCTTCCCAATAGCGCTCGGTGTAGATCTCCCCGGTGCCCGGCACCACCAGCGATAGCCCGGCTGCGAGGTATGGCGACTTGTGAGGATGACCAAGTGGCTCTTCGGGAAGAGCAACGAAAGGAACCTCCGCCAACCCAGTCTGCCCGAACAAATCAACACGGAGGTTGCCGGTGGTAACACGGGAAGGAACCTCCTGCCGCTTCATCATCAGCGAAGGGATCAACTCCTCGCTTAGGGCCATCTGCATCAGAGCAATGCACAATGTAATGTTGACGATCACTTTTTTCATCATTGCGTCCGCACAATACACTTAATGGATGAGTGTCTCAGTGGTACATCCCCTTGCTAGTCAAGATCAAAGCCGAACAAGACACCGAAGTAGAACCGCCACTCCTTACCGTAGGTAACGGCTACGTTTCTGAAGGGGACGAAGCGGTTGAAACGATCAAACCCATACGCCGCACTCAAGAATAGTCGAGTCGGATAGGAATAGAACGAAAACGACTCTACGCGCAACTCAATACCGGCACTCTTTATACA
>DPLS01000431.1:0-5555 GCA_003541875.1 Bacteroidota bacterium
TTCAGGCTGCAAGAGCGTGGGACATTCACCATGGGAATTCCAGCGTAGTCATCGGAGTTCTTGACTCGGGTGTTGATACTTCGCATCCCGACCTTTATGGTAACCTCTGGACCGATCCAGCTACGGGAAAACATGGAAGAAACTTTGTACCTATGTATTGTTATCCTCCCCCATGCCCCGTCGACACAAACGCTATCCAGCCGACGATCAATACACATGGGACAGGGATTGCCGGTTTGGCTGCCGCAGTGACAAACAACGTGACCGGGATATCAGGACTGACGGGTGGTTGGTATCCCCAACGCGGGGCAAGTATTATGGTTGTGCGGATTACCAATGAGGACGGGGCTCTGACGTACGATCAGGCTGTGGGGGGTGTTCGCTGGGCTGTAGATCATGGAGCCAATGTCATCAATTGCAGTTGGTGGGTGGGACTTCCGAGTGATCCTGATACGTTTGCTGTATTACGTGCTACGGTCAACCACGCGATCAGTTTGGGTGCTGTGGTTGTTGCCTCAGCAGGAAACATCTATCACCCTGGGGATCCTGATTCTGTCAGTATATTACCGGTTCCTGCGCGTTGGCCCGAGGTGATCGCTGTAGCAAGCACTGATTCACTCGATATTAAAGCAACAACTAGTTTCTATACGGCGAACTACGATGTTGATGTTGCCGCGCCGAGTGTGGATGTACTGACAACGCAAATATCCGGTTACACGACGCGACAAGGAACTTCCTTTGCTGCCGCCTATGTCAGTGGCCTTTTGGCATTGGTGAAATCTGTCGCACCAACCTTGGCAAACCCGGAGAACGCAGTATTCAAGACCGCAGAAAAGGTGGGGGGATATGAGTATGTGGACCTTGACTCGATCGGTTCGCGGTCGAGAAAACTCGGCTACGGTCGCATCAATGCTTTCAAAGCATTGGCATACGCGAACGGGAACCCAACGACGCCGCAGGGCCTCTCCTGGTCAGGGGCAGTTGGTCAACATCCAACGTTTGTTTGGGATGCAAATCCCGGGCTAGATATTGCTGGGTATAACATATTCAAGGACAATCAAAGGCTAAACGATTCGCTGTTGACATCTCCGTCCTATACGGATACCACGGAGACTGTTCCCGAACATCGCGGTGGTGTCGTGCACTACTACTGCGTAAGCACGGTTGATGTGGTCGAGCTTGAATCGCAACGATCGAATCGGGTTTCATTTGAGGAAGGACGTGGAGTGGAAAAAAGGCAAATTCATGGGAGAATCAGTTCCGCACAGTGGAGCTACTTGAGTTTGGGGCAATACGCGATTGAGGCAATCACTGTCGATCCTAACTACAATAATACCCTGTTTGTCGGTGCACATTATCAGAACCTTGGATTCCAGGGTCGTGTCTTTCGGTCGTTGGATGGAGGCCAATCGTGGGATACGGTACTGTCGGTCATTCCGTATGCGATCGCGGTGGAAGTTCCTTTCCATCGCCCCAACGCGTTGTATGTGACGTTTGGAAACGTACACCGCAATGAGCCGATGATCATGAAGAGCACAACTTCTGGAAATGTATGGGACACCGTTTATACAGGCTGGGATGAAACCTGGAATGCCAGAAGTCTGGCAATTGATCCAAAGTACTCGGATACTCTCTATTGTGGCGTCACCGGATTCTTCCCCGGGGGCCTTGACAAGACAACAAATGGTGGGATGACTTGGTCCGCTGCTGATAGCGGCATAACCGCCACGGATGTCGGAACAGCGATAGCCATTGATCCTGATAGCACCAACATTATGTATTGTGGGACCGGCATACCGGGGATCATTTTCAAGAGTACCAATGGTGGTCGGAGCTGGCTGTCAGTTTTTTCACTGTGGAATTCGGGAAGTGTGTTGTTGCTCCGAATTGATCCACATAATTCCTCAGTTCTTTTCGCCCTCGGCGGGGGTGGTGCACCTCCGGTCGCACGGTCAACGAACAAGGGACTTTCATGGCAGATGCTGAGTTTTGATACCATGGGTGTTTCTGGATTGAACTGCGTCGTCTTCGACCCGGGACAGAGAGATCGATGCTTCGGTGGAGCGGACAATATCTATGTCAGTGAGGACGGTGGCATCCATTGGCAGCCTCTGAACCCGCCCATTCCCGGCATTAGCGGTTACATCAAGACGCTCTCCATCGCACCCGACGGATCCTCACTATACGCGGCAGTAATAGGCACAGGTCAAGGCATGTATCGTCTGGACCTCCTTACGAGGATTGAGCGGTCAGAGTCGATTCCGTCAGAACTCGCGTTGTATCAGAACTACCCCAACCCATTCAATCCATCAACAACAATTCGCTACGCGCTGCCACGCACGTCATTCGTCACTCTCAAAATCTACAACACACTCGGCCAACAAGTGGCGCAGCTTGTAGACGAACAACAGCAAGCTGGAAATCATCATGTCATGTTTCGTGGTGAAGGGTTGGCGAGCGGAGTGTACTTCTATCGACTGCAAACAGGAGGTTTCGTTGCGAATAGGAAGATCCTCTTGCTCAGGTAGTATGGAAATTCCACTTTTGTCGCTCTTCGTCAGTCAGCGGTGACACTGTGTTGGTAGATACCTCGTCTTAATGACATTGGTGCCGAGTTGCGTGAACCAATAACAGTATGGAATCATTAGGTTCGCGATTTCGAAGGCAGAATCCGCATTAGTCCCTCCTTGCTAATGAAATCGATTTTGGATATAGTGACGTTACGATCTTCCACAGATCCTCCGATTTGCATTGGAATGTCTCATGTTTGTGAATCTTCACGGCGATCCATTCAACTACGTCGAAGTCGGAAACCCTTCGGGAATGCCGGTGGTATTCGTGCATGGCTTTCCCTTCAGCCATGTGATGTGGACGCCGCAACTCGACGTTGTCGGGAAACACCACCGTGCCATTGCATACGATGTACGTGGACATGGCGACAGCTACGTCGGCACCGGACAATACACGATGGAAGGTCACGTTGACGATCTGGTTGCGTTGCTCGATCACCTTCAGATCCAGAAGGCCGTCATCGTGGGACTTTCGATGGGGGGATACATTGCCCTGCGCGCTCTCGAGCGGAACCCGGAACGCTTTCGAGCTGCCGTTCTGTGCGATACCCGCAGCGAGGCCGACGGGAATGAGGGCAAACTCAAACGCTTCACAGCCATTAATGCAATCAAAAGGGATGGTTCGGCTGTATTTGCCGATGGCTTTGTGAAAATCGTCTTCGCACCCACCACAGTGCAGGAGAATCCTCAGATCGTAGAGCAGATCCGCTCGATCATCAGCCGCACTTCCGACCTCAGCATTGCGGGCACACAACTCGCGCTCGCCACCCGCACTGATACTACCGCATCATTGGCACACATCAAGATCCCGACACTCATCCTCGTCGGGGAACTCGATGTCACCACACCTCCTTCTGACTCCCAATCGATGCACAAACTGATTGCCGGGTCAGAATTGCACATTGTCCCGCATGCAGCCCACGTGAGCAACCTGGAGAATCCGGGCTTCTTCAATGAAAGACTCCTGGCATTTCTTTCCCGCGTCGCATCCATGAAGTCATGAGGAACATTCTCGTCACCGGTGGGACTGGCTTCATCGGATCGAACCTCTCCGCCAGGCTTCTCGAACTAGGCTACATAGTCCGCATCCTCCGTAGACCGGACTCAGACCTCCGTGTGATCAAGGGGCTCGATGTGGAACACCGCTTCGGAGATATCAGGGACGCTGAGTCGCTTCAGAAAGCCATGGACGGCTGCGACACCGTTTTCCATACAGCAGCAATTGTCACCTTCGCGAGAAAGGTGAAGGCTCTTCAGCACGAAGTGAATGTTCTCGGTACACGCAATGTTGTCAGTGCTTCCCTCTCCTCGCACGTTGAGAGATTGGTTTTCACAAGTTCAATTGCTGCCCTCGGACATCCATCACCCGGAGAAATTGCAACGGAACTGACTGCGTACAACCGCGGGTTGCATACCGGCTACAAACTCTCAAAACATCTTGCGGAGAAAGAAGTACTTGCAGGAGTTGAGAAGGGTTTGAATGCGGTCATTGTTAATCCCTCGGTAGTCATTGGCGAACGTGACATCCGCATGCACGGCGGGCAACTTCTGAGGGAAGCGAGGAGAGGACTCCTGCCCTTCTATCTCGCCGGTGGGATGAATATCGCATACGTCGGCGACGTTGTGCGTGGACATATCTCTGCAGCGATGAAGGGTCGGACAGGTGAACGGTATATCCTGGGTGGACACAACTTGACGCATAAGGAGATCTTCAGGCGAGTGGCTCAACTCGTTGGAGGGCGGCCACCGTTTGCAAAGCTCCCAACTCCTCTACTGCGTTTTGGAACGATTGTGATTGAAAGAGTGTGCGATGTGGTCGGAATAGAGCCGCTGATCTCCTCCGATATGGTGGCAGAAGCGGGGATGTACAACTGGTTCTCGAGCGAGAAGGCAAAGCAAGAGCTTGACTATACAGTGACCTCGTTCGACAAAACAATTCTTGCCGCGTACAGATGGTATAAAGAGAATGGGATCCTCTGAGGATCCCTACCCGAACACAGGCAGCACACTTGCCAATCATGGCATCAGGATGATCGGGCCAAGCACCTCTTCAGATCGATCTTACATTTGAAATGACTTGATGTACTCCACAAGTCGGACACAGTCCTCAAGCGTCTCGATTTGCGTTCCTTCTCCTCCTTGGGCGGCCAGCTCATGGTGTTCCTGAACACTCAAGACCGTTAGCTGACTCTTCCGAATCTGCTCAATGCTCTTTGCTGCTGAAGCCGCAGCAGACAATGTGGTAATGAACGGGATCTTCCTCTCCATCGCAACACGTCCAATCTCATGTTCATCCCGCCGGGAAATCTGTCCCAGCGGAGTGTTGATGATGAGATCAACCCACCCGTTGTTCATGATGTCGATGATGTTGAGCGTCCCTTCAGATGCCTTCAGGACGGTCTTGCAGGCAACGCCATTCCGTTGCAGAAACTTCGCCGTTCCTTCGGTAGCGATAATGTTGAACCCAAGACGCACAAAGCCCTTCACAATATTCCCAGACCGTTCACGCTTGTCGGAGTCGTTCAAGCTTACGAAGACCGTGCCTGTCTGCGGCAGCGGGCTTCCTGCTGCAATGGATGCCTTGGCAAACGCGACACCAAAGCTGTCCGAAATGCCCATGACTTCACCGGTAGAACGCATCTCCGGTCCAAGAAAATGCCGCGCCGTGGGGAACTTGTTGAACGGAAAAACCGATTCCTTGACGGCAACAAGCTTCGCCCATCCATACCCCCGGATGTCCAGATCCTTCAGAGTGCGTCCGACCATCAACTTTGCAGCAATCTTCGCCAGCGGTACTCCGGTCGCCTTGCTCACGAAGGGAACCGTGCGTGATGCCCTGGGATTCACTTCAAGTACGTAGACCACACCATCCCGCATTGCATACTGAACGTTCACAAGCCCGACAACCTTCAAGGCAATGGCGAGGCGCCGGGTGTATGTTATGATCGTGTGTAACTGCTGAGCAGTAATGTTGTACGGGGGAAG
>DPLS01000431.1:5848-6354 GCA_003541875.1 Bacteroidota bacterium
ATGCCGGCCTCCTCGATGTGTTGCATCACTCCGCCAATGAATACCTCTCTTCCGTCGCATACAGCGTCGACATCAAACTCGAAAGCATCTTCAAGAAACCTGTCGATGAGCACAGGATGCTCAGGTGACACGTTCACTGCCTTCTCCATGTACTCGCGAAGCGCCACATCATCATAGCATATCTCCATCGCCCGTCCACCAAGCACGTACGACGGGCGAACCAGGACAGGGTAGCCAACTGTTGCCGAAGTTGCCAGTGCTTCATCCAGATTCGACGCTGTCCCGTAAGGAGGACACGGAATTTTCAATTCATCAAGAAGCTTTCCAAACCGCTTGCGGTCTTCGGCAAGATCAATCCCCTCCGTGGACGTGCCGAGAATCCGGACGCCGTTCGCCTCGAGTGCTTTCGCGATCTTGAGCGGAGTTTGCCCACCGAAGCTGACGATAACTCCATCCGGCTTTTCCTGATCGCAAATGTTGAGGACATCTTCCAATGTGAGCGGCTC
>DPLS01000187.1:0-292 GCA_003541875.1 Bacteroidota bacterium
TCCTGCGTACGTCGCCGATAACGTTCATCACTTCCGCTTCATTCTGACGCGGCCGGCGTTTGTCAATAACGATGAGATCCGCCTCGAGGCGTTTTGCGTATGCCCGGGCCATCTTGATCCCTCCGACATCGGGCGACGCCACGGCAAGGTTGTTGACCTTCTTCTTTTTGAAGTGCTTCACAAGCACCGCAGAAGAGTAAAGATGGTCAACAGGAATATCAAAGAACCCCTGTATCTGCGGGGCATGCAAATCCATCGTGATCACCCTGTCTGCCCCGGCGCCGGTGATCAA
>DPLS01000187.1:580-3511 GCA_003541875.1 Bacteroidota bacterium
ACGCGCGGCTGGTCCTTGCGGTCCTGACGTGCGTACCCAAAATATGGAATCACAGCTGCTACCTTCCTTGCCGATGCCCGCTTTGCGGCATCGATCATGATCAGCAGCTCAATCAGATTCTCCGCGGGCGGGTTTGTGGACTGGACGATGAATACATCGCTGCCACGTATATTGTCGCTATACTTGACCCAGATTTCACCGTCGCTGAACGTCTTAATCTCACACTGTCCCAACTGCTGTCCCAGGTGCCCAGCGATCTTCTCCGCGAGCGGACGGTTTGATCGTCCCGAGAAAATTTTGAGATCACTCATTCGGGCAATTCTCAGTTGGTTTCCGGAATTAAGCAGCGGGATGCCCGCCTGCCCAGTTGAAAGCTCAATTCGTTGAGCGGGCAGGCAGCAGCGAAACTATCCTCACGGCAGAACCACACAAATTCGGCTAATAAGATACAAAAAATGGTGTTGTACTGCAAGGAGAAAGTTGGAACCCTTTCTTCAATCGCCAAGCGTATATGAACTGGTATTCAGACTTTTCTTATATTTGGAGAGCAAAGACTATCTCAAAATTAGCAGGCTACTTCTATGGTGCGCTCACGGTTATCTACCCGTATCCTATTGTTGGTCCTCCTCTCTTCTTACCGCTCCACCGGCCAGGATTTGCCCATTCAAGGAAATCCCTACGAACGGGTAGATGAATACACTCAGCACCGGCAGGCCTTCAATCGGGAACGATGGTTCTATGAGCAGCGCATGTATCCTTTCAACGCTCTGCCTGAGAATGCATACGGCAGAGCCTTACAGCAAAGAGATGAAATGCGGGCAGCGAAGGGTTTCTTCTCTAGTCCGTCCTCCGTTCGTTGGACGAACATTGGCCCGACTTCGGGTTACTATTTCAGCTACGGCAATATTTCTTCCCGCATCACTACTATTAAGTATGACCCGAACAATCCGGGCAACGTGTATCTTGGGGCAGCATTCGGTGGCGTGTGGAAATCGACGGATGCCGGACTCACCTGGACGGAGAAGACTGATCATGAAGCCTCACTTTCTTCTGGCGCAATTGCCATTGACCCCACCAATTCCAACGTCATTTACTATGGCACCGGCGAGGCGACGTACAGCGGTGCTTCATACTATGGGAGGGGATTGCTGAAATCGACAAACGGAGGAACCACATGGACGAACTACGCTGCGAGTTTTCCTTCAACAACATATTTCTCACGCATCGTTATCAGGCCCGGTCGCTCCAGTGAACTTCTTGCTGCGCTGGGGAATAGTTCTGGAGGACTGCATCGGAGCACCGACGCGGGTGTAACATGGGTCCGGCTCGTGGCGGGTCGTGCCGATGATGTGGTGTTTACTCCAAGCGGCGACACTGCCTACGCGGTGGGGAGCGGCATCGGATTCAGAGTGTCGACTGATGGAGGACAGACGTTCGTTACCCAAACACCTGTGTCCATGCAAACGAGGAACCACATTGCGATATGCAGAACCTCACCGAATATCATGTACTTTGCGCATCATTCCAGCTCGATCGGGATCAACGTCTACAAGTCTACAGATGCAGGCGCCACATTCACCCAGGTTGCAGTTGGCACGAACTTCAACGGCGGTCAGGCGTGGTACGATTTCTATATGCACGTAAATCCGTTTGATCCGAACTATGCGTATGTCGGATCGATTGACGTCTGGCGAACGACGGACGGCGGATCGACATTTCAGAACATCACCAATGGCTACAGCGGTGGCAGCGTGCACGTGGATCAGCACAATGTCGATTTCCATCCGTCCGACCCAAATCAGATGTTCTGCGTAAATGATGGTGGGGTGTGGAAGTCGACAGACCGTGGAACAAGCTGGACCAATTTGAACGCGACGCTCACTCTAACACAATTCTACAGGATGACCTCTGACCCCTCAAACTTTCTCCATCTCATGGGAGGGACGCAGGATAACGGAACCCAGCGCACAACGGGCTCCATAAACTGGATCGCAGCGTTTGGCGGAGACGGTGGAGATGTGTGTTTCCAAAGTCAGGACAATATGAAGGTCCTTGGCGAAACGCAGAACAATGGCGTGCAGCGCTCGCTGAGCGGGGGCGGCAGTTGGTCCTCTGCCACTACTGGCTTGAGCGGATCGGGCGCATGGGTTGGTCCGCTCATCTCTCATCCGGATTCGAGTGATATCTTTTACACTGCCCGCGCACAGGTATTTAAGACCACAAAACCAGGTGCCCTCTGGTTTCCTATTTCCAGTGGAACCTCCGGAACGATTCGAGAGATGGACATCAGCCGTACAAGCCCGAAGGTTATGTATGCAACATCGGCCGGACAAGTGTACAAGTCGAGCGACGGAGGATTGAACTTCACGTTGGTGTCGACAGGGATGCCGACACGTACCATCACGAGTGTGCATGTTCACCCGGATTCTGAGAATGTCGTTCTCGTAAGCTTCTCGGGGTTTGGGGCTGGAAAGGTGTACCGATCCTTGGACGGAGGAACGACGTGGAACAACATCAGCAGCAACTTGCCTGATACACCAGTCAATGATGTGTTGATCTACCATCCCGGATTCCCAACAAGCAGCTATCTTGCGGCATCTGATATCGGCGTGTTTATCTCAAACGACTATGGTGCAACGTGGACGGAGCTTGCCGACGGTCTGCCTAACACTGTGGCCATCCATCTCGATTACAACTTGCAGGGGAACAAAATTCGCATTGGTACACATGGCAGGGGAGTATATGAGACGAGCATTGTGACAGGTGTAATCAATTACACGAATGACCAGCCGACAGATTTCAAACTGTTTCAGAACTTTCCGAATCCCTTCAATCCAACAACAACGATCAAATACACCCTCTCCTTGGGAGGGAGGGGCGGGGTGAGGTCGCACGTGACGTTAAAGGTGTATGATCTTCTCGGTCGCGATG
>DPLS01000188.1:0-390 GCA_003541875.1 Bacteroidota bacterium
CAGCTATTGGAAATGAAAGCAGGTAGCCCCCTGTCGGGCCAAGGAACCAAGCCAATCCAAAGCCACCCATCGAGAAGACCGGGGCACCGAGAACACCTGAGATAAGGTATACCGCCTGACTCATTGCGCCGTTACGCGCACCGAGAAACGCTCCCGAGAGGATGACGAACATGGTTTGCAATGTGTACGGAACGGGTTGATGAGGAATCTCGACTCTCGCCCCGATGGCTGTCGTAGCGGCAAAGAGCGCAATCCAAAGCAGCTGTGTCATGACACTTTGCTCCGGCCTAACAAGTGACTTGCTTAGCACGTTTCCTGATGCTTCCATTTGTTCTCCTGATATTAGATGTGAAGATGAAACCATTTCGCAGTTAGGTCTGTAACATGCTC
>DPLS01000188.1:774-4850 GCA_003541875.1 Bacteroidota bacterium
AGATCGGCCTCACCATGCACCAGCAACAACGGAACTGCAAGCCGATGGACCGCCTTGACGAGATCGTATCTTTCCAAGTTGGCTTCAAGATCGCGCAACACCTCAATACCATACCGAAGTTTGGTCCGCACTGATCGAATGGTAACAGGCAGAAATCCTTGCATCTCCCACAGGTCTCGTTGATGTTGCGTGTACCGAAAGAACGTCGCAACTGTGGACCACGCCGCTACCGCTTTCACCCTTGCGTCGAGACTCGCATGCAAGATCGACACTCCGCCACCTCGAGAATGGCCAACAACACCAATTCGCTTCGTCTCCACAACGTTCCCTCCGATTTCTCCGCTCTCACTTGCATCGATCACACTTTGGAGGTCCTCAAGTTCCTTGCCGATGGTGTTGCGCGAAAACCTTTCAACCTCGGTAAGCTTTCTGAAATCGTTTCCTATGCCATTGTGAGAGAAATTGAAAACAATCGTGGCAAACCCCAGGGATGCAAACCTTCGACCGAAGTATGGAAATGGTCCCCAATCTTTGTGGGCAGTGAAGCCATGACAGATAATGAGGAGGGGCTTGACTGAGCCGTCATCGACAAAACGAAAGTCGCCCGTGATGATATCACTCGATGGATTCTGAATGCGGAAAGGTTGTTCGACCATCCTGAGAGTATAGGGTGAGATCGGAACACAAGATTGGGTGGGAAACGATACAGAAATGCCTTCTGAAAATCAATCTTCAATATGTCGAGTATTGCAACACTTCGGAGACCATGAAAAACCTCGCCTTCATCCATTATCGAATGTGATGTCTCGCCCAGAATCTGGAGTTGTCACGATGACAGGGTGCACACATCCAAGTGCATCAAGATTCCATTTGAGATTGCCAATCCGTTTGATTATTATACAAGTGAATTGTTCCCCCATGTTCTCACCTAATGGAATCCCAACATGAAGCCTTTGATAGTTGCTCTCTTATCCCTTTTCTATTTCGAGATTGCTGCATCCTCAACACCGGAAAGGTATCGCGAGGTGAGGATTTTTGCCAGAACCGAGTCCGACTTCAGACGGATCGTTGATGCCGGTCTCTTCATCGATCATGCGAACACGAAGATTGGGTCTTACTCAGATGCCTGGCTTTCAGAGACCGAAATAGAATTGCTGGGAAAGTCCGGAGTCCCCTATGAGGTATTGATTGATGATTGGGATGTCTATTATAACAGCCTTCCCAAAATGACCAAACCAGAAATGGATGCTGCAATTCGGCAGTCCGCCAACGAGTTCAACGTATCTCATTCCATCTACGGCACCATGGGGGGCTATCTAAAATACACTGAGGTCGTTGCCAAGCTCGACTCCATGAGGGCCGAGTATCCCAACTTCATCTCTCAGAAGTTTCCAATTGGAACGACGTATGAGGGGAGAACAATGTGGGGAGTGAGGATTACCAAGAACCCTGACGCTCCAACGGGAAGGCCGGAAGTCATGTATCACGCATTGATCCATGCTCGAGAGCCCGAAAGCATGGAAACGCAATTCTACTATTTCTATTGGTTGTTTGAAAACTACGGTACTGATCCGCTCGCGACGTACCTATTGAACAACAGGGAGATATATTGGATCCCGATTTTCAACGTCGATGGCTATGTTTACAATCAGACGACCAATCCAACCGGCGGTGGCATGTGGAGAGCGAACAGACATTTCACTACGGCGAACTGCGGGCCTGTTGACCCGAATCGGAATTATGGCATCTACCAATTCTGGAACTCATCGAATGGCGGCTCAAGCACTGATGCTTGCAGTGGTGGACAGGGCACATACAGAGGAACCAGTCCGTTCTCTGAACTTGAGACACAGGCCGTGATGAACTTTGTGAACTCAAGAAACTTCAACGCGGCATTCGGCGCCCACACCTACGGAAACTACCTGATCAAACCGTGGGCATGGTCAGACCCGCAGGTAACGCCAGATGATAACAAGTTCAGCCAGTTCCTTGCTGATATGAAGGCGTCGAATCCGGTATACACTACAGGGACTCCATCACAAACGGTAGGGTATTACGTCAGAGGCGGTGCCGACGATTGGTACTATAATGATTCCGCACATGTGGGACACCACATTTTCGGGATTACACCGGAAACAGGCGACAGCTTTTGGCCAGCACAAAGCGAGATTATCCCGCTTGCTCAGGGAATGCTCTTCAATAATCAGTACATGTCGCTTATTGCCGGACCATTTGTAGACCCGCTTTCGAGGGCGTTTGACCAGCAGACATATACACCGGGACAATCAGGGACCTACAAGGTGGTCTTTCGGAACAAGGGAGTGCTGACTGCCAGCAACGTCACCGTCAGGTGGACTTCGTCAAACGCGAACATTACGATTCCAACAACTCAGTTCACGTACCCTTCGCTGAACTCTTTCGCGACCGACAGCTCAACATTTAGCTTCACTATCTCTGCTCTCGCTCCAAACAACTCAGCAATTCCGACCCAGTTGACCGTGAAGCTTGACACCACGACGATCTACACGGCCACTGCTTACGTCTTGCTTGGAAGTGGAACTCTAGTACTGAACGATAGCGCCAACACATTCAACAATTGGACGCGGTCATCAGGGGGAACGTGGGCTGTCACTACTACGCAGTTCCACACGGCACCCTCCTCGTTCACTGATAGTCCGAGCGGCAACTATGGCAACAACGTCGACAACTCCATGATTCTGGCTTCACCCCTGAACGCAGCTAGCATGCCTGTTTTGAATCTTAGCTTCTATCATAGGTATGCTACAGAAGTAGGGTATGACTTCTGCAGAGTTGAAGTATCCAGTGATAATGGAACGAGTTGGCAGTCTGTCATCACGTACAATGGAACACTCTCAACATGGACTCGACAGAGCTTCGATATTAGTAGCTATGCAAACGGCTCTTCACAAGTGAAGATCAGATTTCGACTGACGAGCGACGTAAACACCGTTGCGGACGGCTGGTACGTTGATGACGTACAAGTGAATGGATACGGAATAAGCACACCTCCGGATACCGGTGTCGTCATGCGTCCGGGTTCGTTCGCATTCAGTGGAATAACCGGGAGAGTCTTCCGTGATTCCATCAAGATCAACAATTACACACCAAGTTCTGTCCAGGTGAGCATTGCTGAGACAACTGCAACATTCGCTGAACGTTCATCGTTCACTCCCAAGCCCGGAAATATGGATGTTCAGGCACTGATCAAGAAGCTGAGACCGGCTGTCGAGAAAGCCAAGCTCACTGACGAGTCGTTCCAACAATCAGCAGAGATTATGAGCGATGATCCGGATTCATACACCACGATCATCACTGACGAGCGGAACGAAAACAGTCTTGGGGCTGCAGACATATTCGGCGTACAGTACCAATACAGGACGGGTATTCTCGGCAGCTACCATGATTTCAAGATCGTCATGGCTGTTCCTCCCGACACGAATGTTGTCGTGGTTCTTTCGATAGACACTGACCAGGATTTTGGGACGGGGAGTTTTCCGACACCACTTGGCATTGGAACGACGACCCGTGATATCGGCTCCGAATTCGAGGTGCTACTCGACGCAAGCGGCGTTCTCATTGATTCTCTCACTCCATTGGGGAGAATTCCGGCGGGGATTGCTTTCAGTACTGCTAACGACACAACCACGCTTGTAGGCGTTCCGTTCCTGTTAAGTTTACAAAGAGATAGCGTCCTTACGATCAGCACAGAATCAACGCTCGGCGGCATCAATGCGAGTTGGCTGAATGACCCGGACCGGAAGATGAACATTGGTTTTGTTGCGACACGCCTGAAGCAAGGTGCAAGTCCAATGCCTGATTTTGCGCCCGCAATCGGTCATGCAACAATTGGCAGTGAGACAGGTGTCTCGTGGCTATCGGAGGACAGGACATCAGTTACCATTCCAAGTGGCGATTCCGTTTTTGTGCATGTGGCAGCGGTGGGAGCCAGACTCCCCGGCACCTACAATGCTACGCTGAAGCTCAGCCCAACGGGAAGACCCACGACGAGCATTCCGGTACAACTCAGCGTTACGGCACTGGCTCAGCCACACATC
>DPLS01000188.1:5165-6001 GCA_003541875.1 Bacteroidota bacterium
ATGCACACGCTGAACATCTCGAACACCGGCAACGCCGATCTCATCTGGGGTATAATGGATACCAGCAATACAGCATGGGCAACTGCGGTTCCGTCTTTCGGGTCAACTCCCGTGGGCCAATTGGTTTCATCTACAGTAACTTTCCGGTCCGTTGGATTGACACCGAACACTACGTACACTTCACGGCTCCTAGTCTTAAACAACGATCAATTGACAGGAACGATTGTTCTGCCTATATCGCTCAGGGTAACTCCGCTCAGCGATGTTGGCGAGAAAGGACAATCGATACCGACTGCTTTTGCACTACGGCAAAATTATCCCAACCCGTTCAATCCGGAGACCAACATCTCATTCGACCTGCCGAAGAGCACGTTCGTCACGCTCACGGTGTTCAACCTGCTTGGGCAGGAAGTCGGAACATTGGTGAATGGTCAGCTTCCCGCCGGGACTCACAACTATGTGGTGGGTGGTGAGAATTTTGGACTGACGAGCGGTGTGTACTTCTACAGACTCTCTGCTAGCGATTTTGTTCAGACGAGGAAGATGGTGTTGCTGAGGTAAGAAGCAAGAAGAGTCCGACTTCTGGACTTGCCCGAAACAGAATGGCGCTGGGAGAAAAGTAGTGACAGCTCTCTTGGCGCCATTTTCATTTGGGGATGTTGTTTTGGCTATCTCAACAGAAGCAGCTTTTTGATCTCTCTGTATCCACCTGATACCAACGTGTAATAGTACACCCCACTTGTTACGTCTCTCGCATCCCACGTGACGGTGTACGTGCCGGGCTGTTGGCTCTCGTTCACAAGTGTTGTGACATCGCGACCGAGAAGATCATACAC
>DPLS01000391.1:0-2977 GCA_003541875.1 Bacteroidota bacterium
TATCCGAGATATGAAACCACAACCGTTCGTTGACCGGCCGGCGCATTGCGAATAACGTACATCCCATCCAGATTGGCCGCTGCCCCGATACTGGTCCCTTTTATCGTAACGTTGGCACCAGGGAGTGCATCTTTCGTGGTTTTATCAAACACCTTCCCCTTGACTGTTCCGGAACCTTGCGCCAACGCCGATTGAAGGATGAAGATTGAAAGACAAAAACAGACAGCTAACAATCTTCTGAAGAAGTATCCAGGAAACATGTTGTCCTCCATTTGATTTTGCTCGAAGTTACTGTCCAGTCACATTTTTGCCGCGAATGAAACTTGTGCTGACCGTATTCACCTCCGGGTGATCAGCCCCCTCCCGCATGCTGGCTTTTAATTACATTGCCCTTTTCACGACCGCATCAAACGCCGGTTTCGGTTTCCCGTCACGGCCAAACAGAAGCGGATAGTTTGTTCTCCCCGCAACCGGAAACGTGTTAAGCCACGAGCTGCCGTCTTCAACTCCCCAGAAAGTCACGCGGCTGATCTTGTCACTATTCTTCACAAACACTCCAAACAGCTCCGCATAACGGTTGGCCAGTTCCTGCTGTTTCTCTTGCGGCAATCCGTCTTTGTACGGGTTGAGTTTCGCTTCATACTCAAACCTGCGTGAAATCTCCGCACTCATTGATGGGTCCGGCTGTGGGAGGATATCCAGGTCGAGTTCAGTAATCATCACCTTCACGCCGAGAGCAGCAAACTCGCTAATGGTTGAATCGAGTAGACCAACACCGGGCCAACCCACGAGGTAATGTCCCTGCATCCCGATTCCGGCAACTGTTACTCCCGCCGCCTGAAGCATCTTCACCAGCTTGATCGCCCCTTGACGCTTCGGGATATTCTCCACAGAGAAGTCATTATAATAGAGCTCAGCGTCCGGGTCCGCTTCGTGCGCATATTGGAAGGCCTTTACCACATACTCTTCGCCGATAATCTTCAACCATGGAGATTGAATATACGATCCGTCATCCACAATAGCTTCGTTGACAACATCCCATCCCTTGATACGCCCCTTGTATCGCCCCACCACAGCATAAATGTGGTCGCGCATTCTCTCCAACAACTGTTCCTTCCCCAGCGACCTCCCGGTGGCATCCTCGAACACCCAATTCGGAGTTTGGTTATGCCATACGAGCGTATGCCCGACAATAAACATCCCGTGCCCCTGGCCGAATTCCACAAACTTGTCGGCAGGAGCGAAATCGTATCGGTCCAGTTCGGGATGAACGTGCTCCCATTTCAGGACGTTCTCCGGGGTTATTGTATTGAATTGCTCGATGGCAATCGAAGCGCCTTTCTTATCCCGACCGGCGAATTGCGCTTCGTTCAGGGCAGCACCGACGAGGAAGTGATCTTTGAACGCCTCCTTGAGTGCAGGTCGTCCTTTGTCGTTCGAATACACCATGCACACACCAACCACAAGAGCGGCGACCGCTGTTGTCCAAAGAAATGATTTCACGGTACGATGTTCCATCATCATGAGATAAAGTCTACGTTGTTGCAGCTGCTGCCGAGAACTTCTGTCGACGTTCGGCAAGTTCGTCTGCCATCTGGATCGTCATTCGTTTATTCATCTTGTAGGCAATAAGCAGCACGGTGCAGATAGCAAAAAGAAGGCCGACAATAATGCCGCTGGCTACGCGGAAGCCCTGCACCGCGTCGGGCGCGTCGGGGAAATGGGTGTCGTAGTTGAAGAAGCCGGCCATGATCCAAAGGAATGAAGAAGAGCCAAGAGCCAGACCCGATTTCAGAGCAAACCCAATAGTCGCAAACACAATACCGGTGAAACGGCGCCCGGTTTTCCATTCCGAGTAATCTGCAACATCTGCATAGATTGCCCAGACGAGCGGAATGGTTGGAGCATAGAAAATCGCGACGAGAATAGTCAGCATCACCATTCCGCCTACGTTAGTCGGACCGAGCAGATAGAAAGCCAACGTGCCTATTGCAGCAAGGGCGAAGCCAGTAACCGCGATCGCCTTCTTCCCAAATCTCTTTGAAAGAGCGGGCGAGAGGAGAATGACGATGATGGTCACCCCGGTGCCGATCATGTTGATGATGCTGTTGAAGACGTCGGCAACGTTCGAGGTCGCCAGATCTGACCTGTCCCCATGCACAAGGTACCCCAGAGTTTCCAGAATGCCGCCCGGCGCGCCCGCCGAGGCGGTGAGACCGATATTCTGCACCCAATCATACATCGCCGCTTTATCGGCGTAGTGATGATAATAATTGTAGAGCGCGCCTCCCCTGAATGAGAGGATCGCAAAATGCACGAGGGTCATGAAGAACATAACCGCCCATGGACTGTTCTTGAGCAGGTCGGCAAAGTCCTGCTTGGGGGTCGATTTCTTCTGTGTCGGCTCGGGGCGGATGCGTTCTTTCGTTGTAGCAAACGTAATGAGAAACAGGATGAGGCACAAGACAGCCCAAATGGTCATCGTCATCCGCCAACCGTATTGCTTGTCATGACCAAGAGCGAATTTGGCGACCAACGGCAGCGTAAAGCCACCCACAATGAACTGTGCAATATTTACCGAGACAAAGCGGAAGGAGTTCAGCTTGGCGCGCTCGTTGACATCGCCCGTCATGACGCCGCCAAGCGCCGAATAGGGCATATTATTCATTGAGTAGATCGTCATAAGCAGGATGTTGGTAATCGCTGCATACGCGATCATGCCCCCCACACTCCATCCGGCGGGCGTCGTATACGCCAGGACCATGACAATGCACCACGGCACAGCGGTGAATAGAACCCACGGACGGAACTTGCCCCAACGTGAATTCGTGCGGTCGGCAAGCACACCCACAATCGGATCGGCGAACGCGTCCCACAAACGTGCCGCCATAAGAATTGTCGCTGCAGCTCCCGCGGTAATACCAAACACATCCGTGTAGAAATTGGTTTGGAAGAGGATCATCGTCATGAAGACGAA
>DPLS01000391.1:3214-5600 GCA_003541875.1 Bacteroidota bacterium
TCGTCATGAAGACGAAGTTCGCGGCAGCATCAGCGGCACTGTACCCGGCTTTTTCAAAAAATGAGAGTTTGCCGGAATTCGATTGCGCGACTCTTGTGTGTTGAGTTTTTCCTTCTGTCTCTACTCGCACGCTTGGCTCCGCCTCTTATTGTGAACTTGTGACAATCACCCACCGTCCGTTGCTGATTCGTCGCACTGCTCAGATGACACGCAGAACGACTTTTGTCAAATCCTGATCCCGTGAAGAACTGCCAACCATGATTTCAAAATCCCCCGGCTCGACCGTGTATTCCATATTGATATTTGTAAACGAAAGATGCTCAGGCGAAATGGCTACAGCGACTGTCTTGGATTCACCCGGTTTGAGGGTGATGCGTTTGAAACCTCTTAACTCCTTTATAGGACGCGTTACCGAACTGACAAGATCACGAATGTACATCTGGACAACCTCATCACCTGCACGATTGCCGGTGTTCGTGACATCGACAAGGAGATTCGTCGATTCATCGGTGCGGATGGTTGCTTTCTCAAGCCGGACATTGCTGAAGCGGAAGCTTGTGTAGCTCAGCCCAAACCCAAACGGATACAGCGGGGTCACATCATCCCCCAGGTAGCCCCGCCGGGCAGACGGTTTGTAGTTGTAATAGCATGGGATGTGCCCAGCTGAACGCGGAAATGAAATTGGCAGCTTGCCTCCTGGATTACATGTTCCGAAAAGAACATCTGCAACCGCGCGCCCCGTCTCCTGGCCGAGATACCAGCACTCAAGGATTGCGGGCACGTGCTCTTGAATATAATTGACGGACTTCGGACGGCCATTGAACAAAAGCACAACCACCGGCTTACCGGTCTCCAGAATCGATTTCACGAGATCATTCTGCATGCCGAAGAGATCGAGGCTTGCCCTGTCGCCCAGGTGAACTTTGCTCCAGCCCTCTCTGGACGTCTGTTCGTTTCCGCCTACCGCGAGCACAACGATGTCGGCTTGCCGCGCAGTCACCACTGCTTCATCAATTGCTTTCCGATCTTCTGCGGGATTTGAAAACGTCACGGCATCATCGTTCCACGAACCACCGAGTGTGATTTTGCATCCTTCACTGTAGAGAACCCGCGTACGTGCACCAGCCTTTTCCTTGATCCCCCGTAACACTGAGGTGTAGAATTTCGGCTCGCCGCTGTATCCTCCAAGCAATTTGCGATCTGCGTTTGGACCGATGACGGCTATGGTACATTCCTTCTGTGGATCCAGTGGAAGCAGCTCTCCGTCGTTTTTCAAAAGGGTAATCGTCTCATGCGCTGAACGCAGCGCAAGCGCTCGTTCCTTTTCCAGGCGGGCCTGATTTTGAATCAATGCAGGATCGACATACGGGTCTTCAAAGAGACCAAGCAGGAATTTTTGTTTCAGCAGCGCAGCAACCAACTCGTCGATCACTGATTCCTGCAGCTCGCCGTTGTGCACGAGTTGGACCAAATTCGGATAGCAGTCGGGGTCCGGAAATTCAATATTCACTCCCGCATTAACGGCGAGGACTGCAGCTTCATTTTTGTCTTTTGCCACCGCATGACTTGTTGCCTCGTCTCGCCGATGGAGTTCCGCAATTGCATAGTAATCGGACACAACGGAGCCTTCAAAACCCCATTCCTTGCGCAGAACATCGCGCAGAAGCCATTTGTTTGCATGAGACGGTACTCCATCGATCTCATTGTATGAAGCCATCACGCTCAACGCACTTGCCTTCTTGAGCACTTCTCTAAACGTGTACAGGAATGTGTCACGCAAGAGACGTTCAGAGACATTCACGGGCGCACAATTGGTTCCCGATTCCGGTTGACCGTGGGCCGCGAAGTGCTTGAGCGTTGCAATGACATGTTTCTTGTCGGTGAAAGTCGCATCACCCTGAAAGCCTCGTACCGCCGCGATCCCCATTTGTGCCACGAGGAATGGGTCCTCACCAAACGTTTCTTCGACCCGTCCCCACCGCGGATCTCGAGCCACGTCCACCACCGGAGTCAAAGCCTGTTGAGCGCCTCGGGATCGAGTATCTTCAGCGATTGCCGTGTAGATCGTTTCGACAAGCTCAGGATCGAACGTAGCCGCAAGTCCGATAGGCTGAGGGTAACTTGTGGCGTCTTTGCCGGCAAGTCCATGCAGACACTCCTCATGAAAAATCGCGGGAATGCCCAGGCGAGTCTCTTCGACCAAAAACTTCTGAAGAGTGTTTGCCAACTCGGCCATTTCAACTGCATTCCTACCACCACCTGTATCACTAATCCTTCCTATCTGACCTATTCCGTGCTTGAAGTGAACCCCCAGATTCCCAAGATTGAGCTTTCCCTCATCATCAAAGAGCATTGTCTTCTTCTGGCCCCAGATACAGAGCATCTG
>DPLS01000266.1:0-187 GCA_003541875.1 Bacteroidota bacterium
TTCGCAACGGCTCCTTCCCTTTCTCCCCTGTCAACTGATTCACTGTCGTAATCGCACACCTCTCACAGGGTTTAACAACGTGGAGCCGCACATCGCCAATCTGAATATCATTCCACAAGTCTTCGGCGTATGGAGCACATCCTCGCACAACAAGATTAGGGCGGAAGCGGTTCATCGGCAACGGCTC
>DPLS01000266.1:418-4682 GCA_003541875.1 Bacteroidota bacterium
TCAAGACGTTTGTTCAAATCATCGAGGGATGCCTCAGAGATCAAGAGGAGAGGATAGGCATCAGCGAAACTCACCTGACTCGTGTGACCATCCCGTGAAGCTGAACGATCCGCGGTGTCAGGCATGAAGACCGTCCGGGCAGGAAAACCAAGATACTCGCTAAACCAGCTCGCCGCATCTTCTCCAACGTCGACAGCATTGACGCTGTCATCCCAGACAACAACGGGGATGAGTATGTCGCTCGCTATTTGAAGAGGGACAAGAATTTCTTCCATGTCTGGGGCAGTGATTCGCAGAAAGCTAGGAGACAATTGGATGGAGACGAGTGCAAGTCGAGGAGCTTCTCGCTGCGTGACGAATCGATTGTTTTGATCGACTATCATCCATCGCCGATCATATCGAAACCCCCGCTCCTCCAACTCAGCGGCTTGGAGAGAGATGCCACTGCAAGACTTGATCGGATAGATGTTGAGCTGAGTGAGAACTGTCGAGGACATTGACCTACTTGGTAACTGCAGTGACTGACCGATTCGAAGAGTTGATCTGGAGGAGGAAGAGTTGAATCCCGCCATAGAACAACTGTGCGTCAACCTTGTGTGCGCTCTCATGCCCTCCCCTCACCTCCAGAAACGTCTTGGGTTCCGGGGCTACTTCGAACAGCTTCCTCCCGAACTCGATCGGGATTGTACGATCATCACGGGCGTGAATGAAGAGTTTGGGAACTGCAATGGCTCTCACCTTCTCATCTGCCGCGAACAGTTTTCCTGCCATCAGTTTAACCGGGATATAGGGATAGTGCCGCTGACCGACATCCGAGATGGACGTGAATGATCCTTCAACAATTAGTCCGGCAGCGGGAACTTTGCTGACCAAATCGACCGCGACCGCCGATCCTATTGAGTAGCCATACACGATGATCCGCTCGGCAGGAACGTGTTGCATCGAACGAAGGTACTCAAAGCCCGACCGAGCATCATCGTACAGCCCCTGCTCAGTCGGTTTTCCGGAACTCTCTCCATATCCTCGATAGTCAACTGCAAGAATATTCAGACCGAGCTTATGGAGTTGCGAGAGGTGCTCGACGTAGCCGCGCTTTGCGATGTTGCCGGCGTTGCCGTGGAGATAGAGGACCCAGAGTGTCGATGTGTCCGCGGAAGGAATGAGCCAACAAACGAGCCGCACGCTGTCCGTCGATGGGATCTGGACCTTCCCATACACCATCCCAAACTGATCAGGCGATGTCTCAAGATCCCTCTCCGGAAAGAAAAGCAGATTGGACTCGTGAGCCGAGAACCAGATGAGTATCCCGCCGTACCCCACAACAGTTAGGACAATCAGCCCAATGAGAACTCTTCGGAGTACTTTTGCAGTGCTCATCTGCAACGGCTACGGTTTGATGAGCACGAGTTCCTTTTGAGGCGAGGAGAGAAACTCTGCCCCGGTGTTCGTCACAACGACCATCTCCTCCACTGTGGCGATTCCCCGTTCGGGGACTGTGAGTCTGGGCTCAAGCGTGAACACCATCCCCCTCTCCAACGGCAGGAAAGGTTTCCTCCCATATTTTTCCCAGGCCGGTCCCAGCAACGCGGTGCCATCATGAGCAAACCGTCCCACTTGGTGGCCAAGAGCATGGGGATACTCCTGGAAACCGTTCTCCACCAAAACCTTTCGAGACACTGCATCAATGTCCTTTCCAAGAACGCCCGGCTTCATCGCTTTGCGTGATTCCTCTATGGACTCCACGATCGTATCGAAACCTTTCTGCACTTCGGGCGGTGCCTTCGTTTCCCCTTTCTTCAGAATGTACACCGTGCGTTGTAAGTCCGAGCAGTACTGATTGTACTTCACACCGAAATCCATGTTGAGGACGTGACCCTCCTGAACTCTTCTTTCCGTCGGTGCATAGTGTGCCTCGGCGGTATCGGGTCCACTGAAAACGGAGGGACACGTCGATGGATCCCAGGCGTAGCCAAGTTTCCTCGCGTCAATCCTCGAACGGATGAACGCAGCGACTTCCGCTTCAGTCTTCCCTGGTTTGATGAAGCCGAAGACTTCGTCGTAGATTTGAAGTGTCGCCTTGATTGCTTCCTTCATCAGACCAACTTCGGTCTCCGTTTTGCGTTGTCTCAATGCCGAGACGACTTTTTCCGATGAGATCATTCGATCCTGCATGCCTATTTCCGAGAGAACGTCCACAAGCGTCAGGTACATCCCGTGCGTGAGACCATCAGCAATCTCGCTGTCCTTCGAGTAGTTCACTGCAATCGATGAAGGGTTGATCTGTTTCAAGACTTGTTGCAGGGGTTCACGCAAACCCGTGACGTGATCAATCACTGTCTTGTACACTCCAAGATCGGCGACAGCTTGCTTGTCATACTTTCCGATGATGGCAAACGAATCACCCTTTGCCGTGATGACAAACGCGGAGTGCCACGTCACATCCGAAGCGATCAAATAGTCGAGGCTCGGGTCGCCGTTAATGCTGCTTTCGCGAACAAACGTGAGCCAACAATCAATCTTGAACTCTTTGAGGATGTTGATGGCCTGAGTGACCTTTTCTTTGATAAGCATGAGAACACCTTTGAAAGGATTGTGGAATAGGGATTTCAGATTTTGGATTCTTGATTTCGGTACATCTAATCTACGCAAATCGGTCCGGATGCAGAAGCGTCATATCGAATTGCGGCTTGCTTCCACTGATAACATCAGCAATGATCTTACCTGTCACAGGAGCGAGAGTAATCCCAAGCATCGCGTGACCAGTTGCTACTACCAGATTGTTGTATCTACTGAATCGTCCGATGAAGGGAACACCATCTGGACTCACGGGACGAAGTCCCGCCCAGACTTCGCCCTGCTTGAAGTCATCCAGAGTGAAGCCCCCGATATATTTGGGAACCGCAGTTAGAATTGCCTCGACCCGGCGCTGCGTGATGCTCAAATCAAGACCAGCGATCTCCATTGTCCCCGCCGCGCGAAACGTATTTCCCATCGGTGTCAAAGCCACACGAGCTTCTGTGAGGATCATGGGGATGAGTGGCTTGCGATTAGAACGGTTGATCGTGATGCTGTACCCTTTCCCTGCCTGGACGGGCAGCTTCAGGCCAAGTCCCCGAACAATCTCCGGCGACCACGCACCACCAGCGAGGACAAACTCCTCCCCACGAATCTCTCCGTCGGATGTCCTGACCGCAGTGATGCCGTTGTTTGACACGACCATGCCCTTGACTTCAGTATTCTGAAGCATCTGAACGCCGTTCGCCTCGAGGTAACGCGTGAGATCGGCTACCCATTTTGCCGGAGTGATGTGTCGGTCGTCGGGAAAGAACAAACCGCCATCAGCACGGATTTCCGTTTCGGGAACAAGTTTCTGAATATCCCGCCTCTCAAGAAACAGCGCTCCAACCCCGAGCTTATGTGCCATCCCAGCCTCTTCCATCATCGCTGCACGTCCTCTCTCGCTCCGAAAGAGGACAAGAAGACCTTTCTTCATGAACTCAAAATCCATTCCGTTCGACTTCGCCATCTCTTCAAACAATGCACTGCTGGCGGTAGACAGGTCGCGCAACAGCGGCGCAGCACGTTCGACGTTCTCTTGGGTACACGAATTCCGGAACTTCCACGCCCACGCAATGAAGTCCAGGTCCAGTCTCGGCTTGACGTAGAACGGGCTGACGGGGTTGAGCATCCACCTCAATCCTTGCGAGATGATGCCCGGCGCAGCAAGAGGAACGAAGTGACTCGGAGAGATGTAGCCGGCGTTGTGCAGCGATGAACCGTGCCCCATCTCCCCTTTGTCGATGATGGTTGACTTCACACCCTGTTGCAGTAGATAGTAGGCGGTGCACAACCCGATTGCGCCGCCACCGATGATTACAACGCCATTGTCCTTTGCCATGCTCTCTGCTGTCGCTAGCGCACTAAATCACTTGAAATCCATGTTTGTACGGATCCCGATCATCAATGAATATTGTGTTGAAGCCAGTCACTCTTGCCCAACCTTCAATGCTCGGAATGATTGCCTTGTTGTTGCCGACCATCGTTTCCGCTTCGACTCGCCCCTTGAACAAGCTGCCGATGATGCTCTCGTGAATAAACTCGTCGCCAACCTTGAGCTTCCCCTTGGCGGCCCATTGAGCCATGCGGGCAGAGGTGCCAGTACCACATGGCGAACGATCAATCGCTTTTTCCCCATAGAGCACGGCATTGCGCGCATGCGCAGTAGGATTCTTCGGCGTGCCCGTCCACTGTATATGGCTTAGCC
>DPLS01000168.1 GCA_003541875.1 Bacteroidota bacterium
TTTCGGGCTCTTAGCTCAGTTGGTTAGAGCGCTACCTTGACATGGTAGAGGTCACAGGTTCGACTCCTGTATCGCCCACCCAGTATTCGTCCCGCTCGTCGACTACGTTCGGGACGATTTGTTGTTGTAGCTTCTGGAATTATAGAAGGGTCCATGCCGCAGATTGCAATTACATTCCCGGATGGGAAAACACGTTCATATGAACGCGGTGTTACCGGGCAGCAGATAGCACAGAGCATCAGTTCCGGGCTTGCGAAAGAGGTGCTTGCCGTTTCGGTGAACGGGGAGGTCTGGGATCTGTTCCGCCCCATCGAATCAGATGCCAGCATAAGACTCCACAAGTGGGCGGATGATGAAGCCAAGCGAACGTACTGGCACAGTTCCGCTCACCTTATGGCCGAAGCCATTGAGTCAGTATTCCCGGGGACAAAGTTCGGGATCGGGCCCCCGATTGAAAACGGCTTCTACTACGATATCGATATGGGGGACCACTCGATTACCAGCGATGACCTCTCTCGGCTCGAGAAGAAGATGGAGGAACTGTCAAAGCGAGATGCTCCTTACAGGCGTGAGGTTATTGGATGGAACGATGCCGTTGAGTACTTTCAGAAGAAGAATGATCCGTACAAACTCGAATTGCTTGATGGATTGAAAGGAGAACAGATCACCCTCTATCATCAAGGAGAATTTACCGATCTGTGCTTTGGCCCTCACATCCCCTCGACCGCGAAGATCAAGGCAATCAAACTCCTCAGTGTTGCTGGTGCCTACTGGCGGGGGAACGAGAAGAACAAGATGCTCCAGCGGATTTACGGGATCACGTTCCCGACACAAAAGGAACTTGATGAGCATCTGTTCCGCCTTGAAGAGGCTAAGCGACGGGACCACCGAAAGCTTGGTGCTGAGCTCGAATTGTTTTTGATAACCCCGAAGGTCGGAGGGGGACTTCCGATTTGGTTGCCAAAGGGGACGATTGTCCGTGAGACTCTGGAGAATTTCCTCCGCTCAGAGCAACGCAAGCGTGGTTACCTGCCGGTTGTGACACCCCATATCGGGAACTTGAACCTTTATAAGACAAGTGGCCACTATCCATACTATAAGGAGAGTCAATTCGCCCCAATTGTTGTTGAGGATGAAGAGTATCTGCTCAAGCCGATGAACTGTCCTCATCATCATCAGATCTACATGTCCAAGCCTCGTAGCTATCGTGACCTGCCTCTTCGGTTGGCTGAGTTCGGCACAGTCTACCGCTACGAGCAATCTGGCGAGCTTAACGGGCTGACTCGTGTACGTTCATTCACCGTGGACGACTCGCATATGTATGTTCGTCAGGACCAGTTGAAGGATGAGCTATGCGATGTCATCGATCTTATTCAGTTGGTGTTTAGCACATTGGGATTCAAGGACTTCAAAACGCGCCTGTCTTTCCGCGATCCGAAGAACATGGAAAAGTTTGGTGGAGAAGACGCAATGTGGGAACAATCGGAGAAGGACATCAAAGAAGCTGCTGATTTGATGAAGTTAAATTACTATATTGGTATTGGCGAAGCGGCGTTCTACGGGCCGAAAATCGACTTCATGGTGCAGGATGCCTTGAACCGAACGTGGCAGCTCGGCACTGTGCAGGTTGACTATGTGATGCCGGAGCGGTTTAAGCTGGAGTACACCGGCAGCGATGGCCTGAAGCATCGGCCTGTGATCATTCATCGTGCTCCGTTTGGTTCCCTCGAGAGGTTCATCGGAGTGCTGATTGAGCATTTCGCGGGGGAGTTCCCGTTGTGGCTTTCACCGGTTCATTGCGCGGTTCTTCCCATCACGGACAGCCAGCATGAATACGCGAAGTCGGTGTGTGCAAGGTTGACCCAGGCGGGGATTCGAGTTGAATTGGATGATCGTAACGAAAAAGTTGGATACAAAATCCGGGATTGGGAGACAAAGAAAGTCCCGTTCATGTTAGTCTTGGGAGAAAAAGAACGCGCTGGCCAGACTGTTGCGGTACGCCAGCACAAGAAGGGAGACCTTGGTGCCATGAATCTTGACGCGTTCCGCGACAAGATCTCAAAAGCAATCATGGATAAATCCATCACCATATAGGAGACCACTCCATCAGCAAGGAAAAGAAGAACCGCGTCAACGATGAAATCAAAGCCCCCGAGATTCGCGTCATCGATCAGCACGGGGGTCAGTTGGGTGTGATGACACCACGCGCCGCCATTGCAATGGCTCGGGAACGTGATGCTGATTTGGTGGAGATAGTGCCGGGAGCCAATCCTCCAGTCTGCAAAATCATAAACTTCGGCAAGTTCAAGTATGAACTGGCGAAGAAGGACAAGATCCAAAAAAAACACCAACATGTTTCGCTGTTGAAGGAACTTCGCTTGCGGCCGAATACGGACGTGCACGACTTCGATTTCAAGGCCAGGCATGCTGTGCAGTTCCTCGCCGAAGGACACAAGGTAAAGGCGGCTGTTGTCTTCAGGGGAAGAGAGATTACATACAAAGAGCAGGGCGAAGACGTTCTGAAACGGTTGACAGAGCGTCTTAATGACTATGCAAAAGTCGATCAGCCCGCGCACATGGAGGGGAAGAGCATGATCATGATCTTCTCCCCCGAACGAAAAAAGAAACAAGAACCGAAATCCGAAGAAGCGACGAAAGGAAGTTCCTGATGCCCAAGATGAAAACACGCAGTGGCGCAAAGAAGCGATTCAAGTTCACCGCGTCGGGGAAAGTCAAGCGCTCCAAAGCGTACCGCAGCCACATCCTGACTTCAAAGACGACGAAAAGAAAGCGTCACCTGCGGAAGGGAACCCTTGTTTCCAAGCAGGAGCAGAAGGCGGTTAGTATGATGTTGCACCGCTAAGAGTTTAACTCACGTTGCGCCAGAACGACACACCGTGTGAGGTCGGCGCAGCATTTCGACCACAAACAACAGGACAAGAGCAACTATGCCACGTTCGCAGAGTACAGTTGCCTCCCATCGCCGCCGCAAGCGCGTCATGGC
>DPLS01000338.1 GCA_003541875.1 Bacteroidota bacterium
CTTGATCCACCAGGCGGCGTAGGTGCTGAGTTAGCCGCCCTTGGCGGGATCGAAGCGCTTCGCCGCCTTGATCAAGCCGAGGTTGCCTTCGTTGATCAGATCGCCCAGCGACAATCCCTGGTTCTGATATTGTTTCGCAACACTGACAACGAACCTGAGGTTTGCCTTGGTAAGTTTCTCGAGCGCACGCTGATCCCCCTTCTTAATGCGCTGCGCAAGCTCGACCTCCTCCTCCGACTTCAGTAGATCAACCTTACCAATTTCCTGCAGATACTTGTCGAGCGACTGGCTCTCTCGATTCGTATACTGCTTGGTTATTTTCACCATTTATTCACCTCGCTGAGTTCGCGTATCTTCTATACTTCAATCTCTGTGTCGATTCTGTCAATAATGCCGACAATGCTCGCATCGACAGGGGCCATTTCCACCGGCAACGGGATTGTCGCTTCGCGGGCAGTTATGTACATGACCGTTTCACCGACTCCCGCTCCCACAGTGTCCACAGCAACAATAGGATCGCCTGTCTTCTCTCGCCTGCTGTTCAATGGTTGGATGAATTGAAGCTTGAAGCTTTTCAGGTTCTCATCCTTCCGGGTTGCCCAGACCGTGCCTATGACTTGTGCGAAGAACATCGTTAATCCGCCACGTCCAATTTATCCACAACCGCCATAATCACAGCATCAACCGGCTTGTTTTTTGTGAGCGAAGTCTGCCGTGCTGAACTGCCGCTGCACATAAGCACGATATCCCCGACGCCAGCTTGCACCGTGTCAACGGCGACAACAAACGCATCTTTGACCTTGTAGTCAAGGTCAACGTGCTTGACGATCTGGAACTTCATCCCCACAAGTTCCTCATCTTTCCGTGTGGCCCAGACTGTGCCAACAACTTTTCCGAGTATCATGATTACCTCGTGTTCAGAATTGGTTGTGAGGATTTACATTGCGCCAAGGATTTGTCAACTCAACGCTCTTCTCTTGTGCATCCATCGCTACATCACCTGCCCGAGAAAGCTGGTACCCGCCAACGAGTCCTTCACGTGGAAGAAATCTGCCACCGTCTTTCCCAGGTCTGCAAACGTCGACCGCGTTCCGAGGTTGACCCCTACACTCCTGGATTTCGAAAAACACAGCAACGGCACATACTCTCTCGAATGATCTGTGCTTGGTGTAACCGGATCATTCCCGTGATCTGCTGTCAGTATTAACAGATCCCCACTACCAATGGTTTCAAGTATTCTTGGCAGTTCTTTGTCAAATGCCTCCAACGCTCCGGCGAATCCCTTGGGATCGTTACGGTGCCCATACAGCATATCGAAATCCACCAGGTTGGCAAAGATCAAACCTGATTTCATCCGGGTCCCTTCATGGACAATCGAGTCGATGCCTTCGGCATTGGTCTTGGTGTGTTGCTTTTTGCTGAGACCACGTCCTGCGAAAAGATCATCCACCTTCCCCACACTAACTGTCTCAATTCCTGCTTCCAGCAGAATATCCAGAACCGTCGGAGAAGGCGGGAGCAATGAGAAGTCCCTGCGATTGGTTGTTCTCGTAAAGTTTCCTGTTGATCCGATAAACGGACGAGCTATCACCCTTCCGACTGCATTCCCGCCAACGCACACTTCTTCACGAGTGCGCTGACAAATCTCGTACAACTTCTGGAGCGGAATCACCTCTTCGTGAGCTGCGATCTGAAAGACCGAGTCCGCCGACGTGTACACAATCGGGAAGCCGGTTCTCACATGCTCAGCGCCGAGTTCCTCGATAATCGCCGTCCCGGATGCCGTCTTGTTCCCGAGATATCCCTTGGAACTTGTCGCCGCGAGAAACTTCTTCAGCACAGACTCCGGGAATCCCTTCGGGAATGTCGGGAACTCCTTTTCAAGAATGAGACCGCCAATTTCCCAGTGCCCGGTCGTGCTATCCTTTCCCTTCGAGACTTCCGCCATCTTCCCAAAGCTGGCGCGTGGAGAGGAAGACGGAGCCACGCCGTTGATGGAAGCAATGTTGCCCAGACCGAGTGACGCAAGGTTTGGGAGCCGCAATCCGCCGACAACATTCGCAGTGTTGACGAGAGTGTTGCTTCCCTCGTCAGCATACAATGACGCATCCGGGAGTTCGCCAATGCCAACACCATCGAGAACTATGAGAACTATCTTGCTCGTAGTTGAAGACGTTTACGCATCTTGCACGAAAGAGGAACCCTCCTTCCGGAAGATCCCTCTTCATGCAAAGATGAAGTTCGTGAAGTCCCTCCGTCCAGCCCTCACTGTTGTACGAGGCGCGGAACGGAAAGTTTTGTCTTGAGAGGTGACTCTCAAACGTAGATCTGCTTCTCGTTACACTTGCAGACTTGAACCCGCCGCTCATTGAACTTGACGCTTGCACCTACCTTCGATCGTTCAGATGAGACCAGGAGGAGAGGTTGGTAGATTGTACCGCACACAGGGCACTTGGAGCCCTTCATTGCAGCAGCTTTTGTCGCCTTGTCAGCAAACGATTGTTGTTTTGCCATTGCTCAATGTATCCTTTGTGTTTAGAGAACTCGTACAAGATTGCCACCATCCTCGACTGCTTTGCTCAGTAGTCGAGTTGTTCCAGCGATCATTTCATCTTTGCGCATCCCTTCACTGAGGCCGCACACGCCAGCGCTTAATGTTACGGAAAAGCTCTTCCCACCCACCGTCATGATGTAGCTGGCAATCAGCTTTCTCACCTTCTCCGCCCAGAGATACGCTTCGCTTGCCGTTGTGTTCACCAGGAGTACGCCCATGCTGTCGGTGTCCTGCCGACCTACAATATCATAAGATCGAATGTTGGCACGGACAATCTTCGCGACCTGGTTCAGGATGGAGTCAAACCCATCAGCGCCGTGTCTGTTTGTCAATTCTTGGGCATTGTCGATGATCAGAGAAACTAACGCCAACTCGTGGCCAAAATCCTCGGCGCGCTGGATTTCTTCTTCGAGCTTCTTCAGAAAATGCTTCTTGTTGAACGAACCCGTCAGTTCGTCAACAATAACGAAGTCCTTAACCAGATCATTCATGTAGAGCACTTCGAGTGCCATCGCTACATTTTCCACAAGCCGATAGATGGTTTCCACCTCATTGCCGGCGAAGTTTGCCTTGTTCCGGCTTTCAAGAGTCAGCGCGCCATAGCAACGATTTGGGGAGCTAATCGGGACACAGAGGAACGAACCCTCCGAGTCGATTTTCTCAAACTTGTGGAATCGCATTGCTTTTTGAGCCGCAATGTTCTCAATCCCTTCGATGGCGTTGGCCCGGATTACCTTCCCCACTACGCTCTCGTTGAAGTCGATCATCTCGTCTGGCGCGACATAGGCATAGCTTCCCCGGTTCACAACCTTTTGAAGCACCCAGCCCCGCTGTTCATCGCCATACATCGCAATGGTAAGGAAGTCCCAGTTCACAAGACGGCTGGCTTCTTCTGCCAGCGAGTTGAGAATCGTAACCTCTGTCGGGTCTGACTTGATCCTGTCTTGCATCCTGCGAATCGAGGACAGCAATTCCGAGTCGAGCAGGAGATCATATTTGTCCGTGTAGCTCTTGATCAACGCAGACACCAGCTTGGTGTAGTTGCCCAGAAGTCCCAGAGTCTCTGCTCCGAACGTGTCCTCCGCCTTGCTATCGGCAACGATCACACCGACCGGCAGTTTCTCTGCCTCACCTTTGAAGTAGTACACCGGAACCGCAACTATCGACTTGATGTACTCAGTCGATTCGTAGTATCGGACCACATCCTTTTCCGACACCGGATTGATCCTTCCAAGGAGCTGCGGCTTACCGTTCGCGGCCACCTGACTAACGACATCCGTCTCGATCGTGAATCGTTTCGAGGCTATAAAATTCTGGCTGTCGGTTGCTGTCGTCTCAAGGACCAACTGGTTCTTCTCCCTGTTTGCCCAGAAAAATGCAACCGTGTGCGCAAACAGCACTTCCTTCATGGCAAGCAACGCCTTGTTCAGCAGAAAGTTGAACTCGTTGCGCGGCTCGGCATCGTTCTTGAAGATATCAGAATCCAGGTCGAAGAAATCCGAAACCTGAAACTCTTTCGCTTTGTCTTCCCGAGTCGTGACAACCACCGGTTGCACTGACTTGGTCGAGGGCACCACGGTTTTTTCTGCATCTTCCTGTACCTCCTTCACTACGTATCTCCCACCCGATGATTGGAAATCATCAAAGAGTAGTTTTTTCATATTGCTTTCGGGGGATTGTGAATACACGTCCTCTTGTGTTTCCCGCCTGCCTCTCAATCTCGTGAGCTGCGGTTTATTCCATCGCAGGAATGCGTAGGCTGCTCCCGCAATGAGAATGATTCCGCAAACGATTCGCCCCACCGGCGAACCGAGAATCAGACCGAGCGTCAGCGCCACGACAACAATCAAAGCGACCATGCCATTGACAGTTGACAACTTCCGCCGAATCGTCTCAACCATCGCTTTGGCGCCACCATCGATCATCATCCCACCTGGAATTGGGTGAAGCAAGTCTGGAAAACGCTGAAATCTAAGCAATAAGGGCTGGAAAGTCAACAACTTTGGATGGTTCTTCGATTAAGATGCGTCAACGAGAAAACGGCTACCTAGGAAAAGAAAGGCAATGGCCAAGGAAATGAACCCACATGCTACCCCGCCAGACGAAGTAAGTGGACAAACCGTCAACTTGTTCCACAATGAGGCTGGCCTGTCCGAAACGTGCCGCAATTGGGGAATGATGAGTATATGTTCTTCTCTAGCCAGTCGGGAGCACAACCACCATTCTTTAGAAGAGAGTGCCCGCCACCCTGGAACGAGCTGCCAGCTTGACGGCCAGGTCTACAGATTCACCTTCGACTTCACAATTTGCCACGCCGCAAGACTCATCCCATCCCAGATTTCACCATCGCGAATCAGGCCATCAATTTCGTCGGCCCTCAGCGGTAGCAATTCGAACTCCTCGGTTTCGTCGGGTGTGCTTTCAACCTTGTGAAGCTCACGCGCGATGTAGACATGACACATTTCGTCGGTAATGCCGTTGTACGGATTGAACTCGCCAGCGAGTAGCAGCCGCTCTGACGAAAACCCCGTCTCTTCTGCAAGTTCGTGTGAAGCTGTTTCATCGTAGCTCGATCCATCCTTCACGCTGCCGCACGGGAATTCGATGCTCTCTCTCTCACACAAGTATCGATACTGCTTCACCGTCAGGATCTT
>DPLS01000217.1 GCA_003541875.1 Bacteroidota bacterium
TAACGATTCGACTCCTAATGGCAAAAGATAAAGAACACTAGCAGGCCCAAACGGTCATTCACTCTTGTCAATCACTATTCGGATATCTGAAGCCTCCTTATAAGCAAAGGGCTTCATGAATATGCAATAGTATCTCCCTGCAGGCAGGCTCCTTCCATCATTATCAGAACCATCCCACACGACGCTGTGAGGTCCTTTGGAATTGTCCTTAATTATCAAACGCTTCACTTCTATTTCTTTTTTTTCATCTTGATCATACCTAATAATCCGCGCGGAAGTGGTGGCACCCTCTTGGAGAAAGTACGCAATGCTGGTCGAATCATGAAAGGGATTCGGGAAACTTGGGAAAACGATCAGAGTGTTCCTCCTCGCTGCGACCTCTTCATAAAAAGATGTGGGCTTCGAAGTCTTAGCAGCCTGCTTCTGCGCCGCTAGTTCTTCTTGAATATTCTGGTATTTCTGCCTGTATTCCTCTCTCTCCTTCTCAGTGAGTGAGTTCTGATTGCTGAGGTTCTGAAATGCGTCAGATAAGTTATTGTAACGTTTCGTCCATTCCTCGGTCCGCAGATGTTGTCCAATCTTGAATTCTTGCGTGGACCGTGCAAGATCGTTCCGAGCACGACCAAGGCTCTCGCTGGTCCTTTTGTTTTCCTCTGCCATACTACCAAGTGCGCTCTTGACCTCTTTAAGGCTGTCGAGCGCAATGCGATTAAGCCTCAAGAACTCTAGGTTCTCTTTCTTCACTCGATCTAGACTATCAAGTGTGTATTGAAACTCTCGGTTCAATCGATGCTGATTCGCCTGGAAAAGCGGAATTGCAACTTGAACTATGTAGAACCAAAGGAGTGGCACAAGAACAAGTCCTGCCCCCAAGGACTTCAAGAACCATATGCGGAGAAACCACGGACGGTTCATCTGCTTGACTCTCAGCTTGAGATCTTCAATTTCAAGCTTTGCCTTCTCGATCTGAAGCCGCCCTAACAAATCTTCAGTGCCTTTCGGGCTCAATTCATCCATGGGTTGTCCTACGTCGATCCCTTCTCAAGTTTCAAACGGAGTTCCAGCGGCTTCCTCTCTCGCAGCACTTTCATTTTCACAATATCACCTACGCGCAGGTCATTGACAATTGAGGTAAGGGTTGGTTCATCAGTCACCTTCTCTCCATTTGCTTCCAAGATAATATCACCAACTCTGAAACCCGCACGTTCACCGGGGCTCCCTCGCTTGACATCACTCACGATCACGCCTTCTGCTTTGTCCAGTCCAAAGTAACGCGCGACCCGAAGATCAACTGACTGAATCTCCAAACCCGTATACCACTCACGGTCGATCTTGCCGGAGCGTTTCAGCTCCGCAACGACGGTCTTGACACGATTGATGGGGATGGCAAAGCCAAGGCCGATGTTCCCTTGATTCGGAGTGAAAATGACCGAGTTCACGCCAATCACTTCACCGAGGCTGTTCACCAATGGCCCACCGCTGTTCCCTGAGTTGATGGCCGCATCCGTTTGTATCATCCCTTTGTAGATGCGTCCCTCCTGTGGCTTGAGGTTTATGCCCACGGCACTTACAACTCCCACCGTTACCGTTGGCTTGTCGCTGATATCAAAAAGCCCGAACGGATTGCCCAGCGCTATGACCCATTCACCTGTGATAACGCCATCAGAATCACCGAGTTTGATGTAGGGAAGGTTCTTTGCCTCAATCTTCAAGAGTGAAATGTCGGAAATCTGATCAGTGCCCACCAACTGTGCATTGTACTTTTCGCCATTGGTAAGAGTAACAGTTATCTCTTTCGCGTTGCCAGCAACGTGATCGTTTGTGAGGATATATCCATCGTTAGAAATGATGAATCCCGACCCAAGTCCTTGCACCTTCTGCGTGTAGACACGGTCGCCAAAGAACTGCCTGAAGAACGGATCGTCTCCCCACGGCGACCATTGCCTGTATTGTCTAACCTCGGTGACGTTAATACCAACGACCGCAGGACTTACCGAAGCGACCGTGCGCGTAATAGCATTCCGGCGGGAACTGGTAATGTTGTCGCTGATTGAGTCACGCGTGTCCGCCGAATAACCGACTGTCTGGGCTTCCTGGAACGGCGCACCCTCAAATCGAGAGGCCACCAAACCTGCATCAAGCGAAGAATGCCCGATGTTGTATCCCAGCAATCCGCCCCCGACAAACGGCAGGAGCACAACCATTCCGATAACTAATGACTTCTTCATTCTGCGCCTCCGCGATCACTTCTTTCTTTTCAACACTCGCTTCGCAGCTTGAACAATACTGCCACGATCAATTCCATATTTCTCCATCAGCTCCGTTCCCTTCCCTGACTCGCCAAACGTATCATTCACTGCAACAAACTCCTGGGGTGTTGGATAGGCCTGAGCGAGACACTCTGCAACCGCGCTCCCTAACCCTCCATGAATCTGGTGATCTTCCGCTGTCACGATGGCACCGGTTTCCTTTGCAGCTTTGACGATCGTTTCCTTGTCCAGCGGTTTCACCGTGTGCATATTAATCACCCGCGCGGAGATCCCTTCTGAATGAAGAACCTCCGCTGCTTTGATTGCTTCCCACACCTGCAAGCCACAGGCGATGATCGAAACGTCGTTCCCGTCAATGAGCGCATTCGCTTTGCCGATCTCGAACGCTGTTAACTCATCCGTGAACATCGGTGAGTTATCTCGAAAGTATCGTATGTACACCGGCCCATGTGTGATCGAGACCGAGGCCTTCACTGCGCGCTTGGTCTCAAGATAGTCACCCGGACAAATCACCGTCATATGAGGCAGCACGCGCATCAACGCGATGTCTTCAAGCGATTGATGTGTTGCACCGTCCGGTCCCACTGTAATGCCACAGTGAGACGCACAAATCTTCACCGGCGCCTTGCTGTATGCAAGAGACTGCCGGATTTGGTCAAACGGACGGCCCGCAGCAAATTCTCCATAGGCTGAAGCAAAAGGGATCTTGCCAACGAGCGAGAGTCCAGCAGCAATGCACATCATATCCGCTTCGGCGATTCCCACCGAGAAAAATCTATCCGGATATGTCTTGGCAAACGCGTCTACCTTCACCGACGGGCTTACATCGGCACCGAGAACTACGACATTCGGATTCTCACGGCCAAGTTCCATGATGGCATCGGCAAATCCCTGGCGCGTTGCCTTCTCACCCTTGCTTTCGATCTTCGCCATAGTCATTCGTCCTGCGCTCCCATCGCCTGAAGTGCTTCCCATTCGAATCTGTTGAAATCACCAAACTTCGTCGGCGCAAGTTCGCTCAGAGCCTGCTTCCCTTGCTCAATGCTCGGTGGAACACCGTGCCAACGATAATCGTCCTGCATGAACGACACACCATTCCCCATGAATGTCTTTGCAATGATTACGGTCGGCTTGCCTTTGAAGTTTTTCGCCTTGTCAACCGCGCCAAGGAAATCTTCAACATCATGTCCGTCGCATTCGAGTACGTTCCACCGGAAGGCCCGCCACTTGTCGGCGAGCGGCTCCAGTTCCATCACCTTATCGGTGCGGTTATCGATCTGGCAAAAGTTCCGGTCGACTATGGCCGTCAGATTGTCAAGACTGTAGTGACCTGCGGTCATGATCCCTTCCCACACTTGACCTTCGTCCAGTTCACCGTCGCCGTGGAGCACAAACACATGGTTGGGCTTCTTGTCCATGCGCAGCCCCAACGCTGTCCCAACCGCAATCGACATCCCCTGACCAAGCGATCCGGATGCTATCTCAATACCGGGAAGACCATGAGTATAGCCCGGAGCAGGATGGCCCTGCAACCGGGTGTTGATCTGTCTCAGTGTTGACAGTTCTTTGACTGGAAAGAATCCTCCCCTGGCAAGCGCGGCATACCAGACAGGAGCAAGGTGACCAGCCGACAGGAAGAAGTAATCGCGTCCGGGCCAAGTCGGGTTCTTCGGGTCATAGTTCAGAATCCTGCAATATAAACAGGAGAAGATTTCTGCCAACCCAAGCGGTCCACCTGAGTGGCCGGATTGCGAAATCATCAGCATCTTGATGATGTCCCTCCGTATTTGACGAGCCATCTCCTTGAGATCACCAGCATTAAGTTTGTGTGGATTGGAAGATGCCATACGACTCCTCGTGAGTTACTGGTGCTTTTCCTTCAGTCTCCCTAGATACTCTCGCACAGGCCCGATGTGTTTAACGAGTATGACAATGAACAGCGCTACGCCAAAAACTCTGAATTCGGTGAGACTAGTTAATCCTCCAACGAGCATGCTCAACATCGATGCAGGCAAGAGTATCACGCCTACCAACTCTGTCGCTGAAGCGACCGCATTGCCAACGTTTACGTTCTTCGTTAGCGCAAAGGCAACAGCCCAGAACGCTCCCCAGATCAGAACAAGAGGCCAGGCAATTGCAAACATCACGCCCGCCCCCGTTGCAAGACCTCGACCTCCCTTGAGCCCAAGCCACACAGAGAAATTGTGACCGGCAACCGCAGCAACGCCGGAGATCGCCTCCACCGAGAATTCGCTACCCAGAAGGACTGTCGCCAGTTTGACTGCCAGGACACCCTTCACGAGGTCGAGCAACAGCACACCTCCACCAACCAGCCTCGATCTCGTCACCTGAAAGCTGTTCAGTGCTCCGACATTTCCACTCCCGGCAATTCGGATGTCGACTTTCGATCTCCATCGCACAAACAGAAACGCCGTGGGGATTGAACCGATAAGATATCCGAGGATGCCTGAAAGAGCGTGAGTCAGCACTATGAGTTGGTGGAACGTATTTCAATGGAATGTTGCCAACAAAAATACGAAAATTCATATGGAGAATCAAGGTAACGAAACCGTGCAACTGAATCTGTTCCTATATGTTACGCTTGTTTGTTCCTTGCTTGTGGAACACAAAACGAGTATATTTTCGACGCTCGATTCAC
>DPLS01000195.1 GCA_003541875.1 Bacteroidota bacterium
GTAACATTTCTGTAGAGATCTGTTAAAGGTAGCGGATGAAAGACCCCTGGGACACACGCCGAAGCTGCGACAGCAATACTCAAGGGAACGTGGCGGTACTTTTCAAGAGCCGCGTCCTTGTACTGGAATGCCTGGAAGATGAAGTTCTTGTCGATTTCCTGGCTCTCTTCCGTTGGCGGCCATTCACCCATCTCTTCCGCGGTAAACTGCCAATTCCTCCCGGTGTTCAACGTCGTCGCGTTCAGGACCAACATCGGGGCCTTCGCACGACGCAACGGGTTGTGCTCTTTCGGATGGAACGGTTCTCGAAAGCCCAGCGGTTGGATTTTTAGTTGGTCGAGGCAAAGCCTCGTGGTTATTCCCAAGCCTCCGGTAGCTGAAGTGTAGAAGGCAGCTTCATAGAGTTCCGCCATTCGATCACTTCGGGAATAGGCCTTTTGCCATAGCATCCTCAGGTTCTTTGCGGGATTGCAAAGAGTCTGGACGCGAAGGTTTGATTGCACCCCTGCAAGAAAAGCGCTTTCCATTTTCTGGACCAGGTCAATGTAATGACTTCTATCGATCTCGTGATCAACCTTTGACTCCAGCAGGTGTTTCAAAAAAAGATAGTAGAGCGCACCGACAATGGATCCACCAGACACAGTGGAGAGTACCTCGACCGAACGGAGGATATCACCTTCTGCAAGTCGCGCCAACACGCCGATGTGAAAAAGAGATGCTCGAAACCCTCCGCCGGAAAGAGCAAGGCCAAGCCTGCCTTCTGGTCTATTCCCAACGGACACGTCAGTTGTCATTGATTGTTTTCCTTTCCGAAGAATAAGGATAATCTGCAGCACTCCCGGAGGACCCAGAATCCAAATGTCGGCAGGTACCAAACCCGGCAAACCGGAACAGTAGCCTGCCGACAACCTTCATTGACCATGCAGTTCATGGACATTTCAGGGCTTGAAGTTCCCCGTATCAACCCATTCATTCTTGAGCAGTGACCACCAATCGACAGCGAGCCCCTTTAGCACATAGTCATAAGGAAGATATCCATAGCCGTTCATTCCCCATCCAGTTCCCCACGAGTTCCTGATGAGGAGCGCACCGGTCGTCTCCGTTGCTCCTGGGTTTGTGTTTTTTATCTTCATGTTATCATCATAGCCCACGGCGACGATCGCGTGCCCCCCGACCACTTTCTCGCCCGCCGTCGGGAACGGAAATTTGCCCGAAGTGGCAGCCTGGCCATAGGAACTGTATACTGTGAACCCAAACATCGACGGGAGGCCGGCCGTCAAATTCGTTTTGATCCGATTCAGAAGATCAGGTCGCGGTGTTCCCATCGGATCGAGACGGTAGTAGCTTATCGCCTGATAGTTCTGTGCATATGCATAGCAGAACGGCGAGGGTTCCTTGTCAAAATCCGCGATGACGTATCGCCAGTACTCCTCGGGCGGGACGCCAAAGATGACCAGTGCACCCATTGTTGTTCTGAGGAATGCTCCGGTGTCTCCCGTCCAGTGTGACATCGTACGCGTAACCTTGTATAGGAAAAGGCGCGATGCATCGATGTGTTTTCCGAATGCTCTTCGCTCGAAGTACTCGACAATCCCCACCCCTGCATTGGCCGTGCAGGATCCCAGTGCCCCCTGATTCTCGATTGGAGAGAACCATGGCCTCAGATCAACTGCCGCTGGTAGGCCTACCCCGCTTGCTTTGGTGACGCCGATCTTTGAAATCATCTTCTTCACTGATTCTGTTTGTCCCACTTTTGTGAGCCGAGGTGGAACCGAATCATGTTCAACTGTGTGGTCCCTGAAGTCCGGATTATCCCGCAACCACCCCATGCCGGGATTCCCAATCATTTCACTCATGACGTTTTTCTCCTTTCGTCCAGATCTGGTTATGAGACATGATTTGTTGTGAACAAACGTCCCCCCAGACGATGCTTTCCCCTTCCGCTACCGTCTCACGGGCATCACCTCCCATCTACCCACCATACGCTCAACAATGTTGGATCACCCCCTGCAGGCACTGGGGACAACTATGCGAGGTCCAATGCCTTCCACATGCGCGTCCAGATCCAGCATGATGCTCAGTCGTCCAACCCACACACCTATCCCCACACAACAAATCCGGTTTGGTCTCCTCGTCGGACACTAATGCGAAGTGAGGGATTTGGTCATATCTCGATCACAACAGTCGTCGGACAGTGATCACTTGCCTCGGTGTGCTCCTGCCCGACCGTAGGATATCGGGGACCAGAATACTGCTGGCATTTCGTTGTCAGTCCTTTCCGTACAATATCAGTCCCGACAACCTTCAAGCTTTTATGTGGAAGTATGTAGTCAAGGCGACTGATCTTTCTTTCAGATGTGTAGTAGTGGGTCCAGGTGCCGGCAGGGAATGGATCCTTTAGCGCCGAGCTCTTCAGCAGCGAATCAAGGGACTTGTCTCCTTTGTTCACAGTTGGGTCAACATTGAGATCACCGATGACGATCGGAGACCTACTTTCGTCAGCCGCCGCTTTGGCAATCTCTGCAACTCTCTTTGCTTGCACCGTCCGTCGCTTCACAGAGGCGGCTGTTCCATCCTGCGCCTTGAGGTGGTTCACAAGAAGGGTGATGAATTTCTTGTTGACTTTCAGATCCACTTCGAGACAGTCACGCGAAAAGAGAGCATTGAATACTCTGTATCCCCACGCAGCGTCCGCAGAACGCGTGACCGACTTTCCATCTTGACCTTCGTCCACATGCGTTCGGACATTCACAACGTCGGCACTACATCCCTTCTTGATAAGCAGCCCCACGTCAATGCCTCGAGGATCGTTGCCATCAATGGCAATCATTCTGTCGAAGTAGTCATCGAGGTACTGGTCATTGAAATTGCGCAGCGTGTAGATGTTCTCAATTTCCTGAACGGTGAGGATATCGGGTCGGGAGTCGAGGATCGCCTGTGCAGTATTGTTCCGCTGAATCTCCGTTGTCGGATACGAAACGAGGTCTCCTTGCCGGCTTGCGATTGAAGCCAGTCCCGTTGCGAGGACAAATTTCTCATAGCTTCGCCCTTCCCAAGGGAGATCAAGATAAGCGTACCTGTTGAATAGGTTCTCTACGTTAAAAGTGGTGAGTCGTATCTGCATGGGAGGATCCTCCTTGAAGTGTGGTGAGATGAGGGTGGATGATTGGTTCAACTCTGGAATGATCCCGTCACAACACCGGAATCAGCAACAGATGTGCACTCCGGATTCATGCTCTTGGCGGGTCCGAGAGTCGACAGTACGAAATGAGAATGAACTAAAGCCCTGCGCGACCCAATTGAAAAATCAGGAAGGTCAGCCCATGCTTGAGAACAAGCCGCTATGGAAATCGTGCATTTGGGAACAAATGAAGTCACCGCGGCAACTGGATGGCCGCTTGGGATGCTTTTGATTTTGGACTTGCTTGAATGGCATGGCTCCCTCGATCCTTTTTGAAATTCGCAGGAAGCGTTTTGTCTGAGTAAGCTGAGAACAACGCAGAAGGGACTGTCGCCGTTGTTCTCGCTAAAGAGGGGGTAATGTCGTGAAATCTTGCGGGAAACTTAGCAGTTAATTACCCAAATGTCAAGACTTTTTTTTCATAATTCTGCTATATCGCGAAGGGGACTGCTCGGAGTGGCCATGGGGCTGCGGAGGGGCTAAAATCAGGTTTCAGGGAGTAGTCACATGAAGGGAAGGTGAGTGGATCGAGCGGAGCACTAAGAAAATAACCCAGATAACCTGTGGGAAGAGGGCGGTAGATGAAAAGGGAAGAAGATGTTGGTCTTGTTGCTAGTTGCACTCTCACAACCTGTCTAGAATCGTAATCGCTGTCCTCTTCGATCCCAGACAATCTGCAGCTTCACAACGGCCCCTTCGTGGCGGTTTGTGGTGTTCCCGAAGCGTTAGCACCGCCAAGAACCTTAGTCATCAAGAACGTGGCGATCGAAACTGCCTCAGTAGGCCTCAGTCCCTGATTCGGCATGCTGGGATACGCCGGATTGATTTTGACAGGACTCATGATGAAGGCGATAAGCTCA
>DPLS01000276.1 GCA_003541875.1 Bacteroidota bacterium
ACCGCAAGCGGGCATCGGAGTGCAAGCACAAGTGTCGAAAGGAAATTGTCTGCAAGCCCATGGGCGAACTTGGCAAGAGAATTCGCCGTAGCCGGAGCGACCAACATGATATCCGCCCACACCGCCAGTTCAATATGCTTCGTCCACTGCATTGTGGGCTGATCTGGAGAGGGGGGAAACATCTCGATAACGACTTCACGTTGGGAGAGCGTTGAGAGCGTCAGGGGGGTAATGAATTCCGTCGCGCTTCGCGTCATCACCACCTGAACTTCCGCGCCGGCTTTCACAAACTCTCGTACCAGCCACGCCGTCTTGTACGCGGCGATCCCCCCGGTTACCCCCAGGATGATGTGTTTCCCTTTAAGCATCAGGGTAAGGGTTATTCTTCTTCTTCCTCTTCCGGTTCTTCTTCAACCGGCGCAGGAACCACTTCCTTTTCCTTGTAGCGCCACTCAAGCTTGCTCTGCATCAGCTCGTCGAGTGCAATGTCGGTGGCCTTTGGGCGTTTCTCGAATTCAAGGCTGACTTTCAGCTGGTCGGGATTCACTTCGACCTCTTCACCCTCAACTTCCAGCTTTGGCGCAAACATTTCGATACGTTGGTTGAATTCTATCTTGGTCTCTTCGTTGACCTGGCGTGCGCGTTTCGACGTGGCAACGATCGCCTCGTGCACGTTCTTCGCCTTGCTCAGGAAAACTTCAAGATCAATGGGTTTGATTGGCATAACGAACTCCTTATGTGTTACGTTGATAGATGTTGTTCTACTAAACTCTGCACTTCACGAATCGCCCTGTCGAGTTCATCGTTCACAACCTGGTGATCGAACCTATTTCCCATCTCCAGCTCCATTGGAACACGATCCAGCCGCCTCTTCAGCGTAACGTCGTCTTCAGTCTGCCGTTTGAGCAGTCGATCTTTCAGCACTTCAAAGCTTGGCGGACGAATGAATATCATCAGCGCCTCAGGATAATGTGTCTTGATGGAGAGGCCGCCCTTCACATCGACATCGAAAAGCAGGTGAAGTCCACCTCTCAAAGCACGGTCCACTTCCCTTTTCAGTGTGCCGTAGTGGTCGCCATACAGCTCCTCCCACTCAACAAACTCTCCTGCTTCTATTCTCCGTTTGAATTCCTCCTTCGTCAGAAAGAAATAGTCCTTGGCGTCAACCTCCCCCACTCGCTTTGCCCGTGTTGTCGCTGAAACGGAAAACCCAAGACTGGGGTTCCGTTTCATAATCTCTTTTGCAATCGTGGTCTTGCCTGAACCACTCGGGGCGGAGATGACGATGAGCTTCCCGGACGGCATGTGCTATTCAATGTTCTGCAACTGCTCGCGGATTTTCTCCAGCTCCTCTTTCACGCTCACAACGAGGTGGGCAATCTCCGATGCACTTGATTTTGAGCCAATGGTGTTTGCTTCCCGGTTCATCTCCTGCACGAGAAAATTCAGTTTGCGACCGGAGGGTTCCTTGTCCTCAAGCGCCTGGAGGAAGAATTTATTGTGACTACTGAATCGCACACACTCTTCCGTCACATCCAGCCGATCGGCAAGCAGCGCAAGCTCCATCTCCAGTCGGCCTTCATCGACCGTTTCATTCTCAAGAATTTTCTGAATACGTTCTCTGAGTCGCGCCCGCTCTGCCGGGACTTGTTCTTTCGAAAGGATCTCAATGCGGCGCAGCGTTTGTTCAATAGCGGTAACGCGTACGCGGAAGTCCTTCTTCAACTCCTCCCCTTCATTCCGCCGCATCTCTGCAAGATCGTCGAGAGCTTTGTTGAGGGCAAGTTGCGTTACTTCCCACTCATCCTCATCGGCACCGTCGAGCACCGGCTGCTCAAGCACCTCGGAGAATCTGAGGAGATGCTCCAGCTTCACAGACTCCTTCACCTTCACGGTCTTGCGAAGCTGATTCAACAGCTTGTAGTAGTCCCTTGCAGCCGTTGCATTGATTGCAAGGGGCGGCTTCCCGTTCTTTTCTCGCTCAACCGTCGCAAGCAGGTTGACCTTCCCCCGGGAGATTTTCTTCCGGACAATCTCTTTAACTTCATTCTCTCGTAGGGAAAGCGAGCGGGGTAAACGGGTTGTGACTTCTAGGAACCGGCTGTTGACGCTGCGGAGTTCGATGGCAACCGTGATTCCTTTTCTTGCTGCCTCGCCGCGCCCGTAGCCGGTCATACTGGCTATCATGCTTCCTCTTTTGGGGGCTCTACGTACTCAAAGTATGAAAACTCGTCTGGAGTTGCAATCGAAACTTTGACACATATTCCGCACCGGTTCGTCAACAGGTTATCCACATCGAATCTCGGTCTCGTTGGCAAAGGGGGCGTTTTTCAATATATTGTTGATAACCCATGTTGAGCAATTATTACACGCTGGCAATTCTCGCAACTGATCTTGACTCCAAGATTCGGGACAGAACTATCACGGGAGCTTACTCTCAAGAAAAGGATGAACTGGTTCTCTCTTTTGATGGATTGTTGGATTCCCTCATCGTTTCGTGTTCGCCCAACGTGAACACGTTGTATCTTCATTCAAGTTTTTCCCGTGCCCGTGCGAACTCTGTTGATGTTCTGAAAACGATATGCGGGAAGCAAGTTGTTTCGGTATCCATTCAACCGATGGACAGAGTAATTTCATTTCAATTGCAGGATGGGGTCAAGATTCTTACTCAGTTCTTTGGCTCCAAGGCAAATGTACTACTGGTTGATGATTCATCGCTGGTTGTCGATGCATTCAAGAACGCACGGTCAGTCGTTGACAGTAGATATGCACCATTGGAGGGAGAGATTGTTCACGACTTTGCGGCGTTGAGAGCGTTGGTCGCCGAAGAACCCACTCAAACCGTGTTCTCTCTCTTGAAGCGCGCGTTTCCCGTTCTCGGCTCGACTTTGGCAAACGAGATTCTCTTCCGAGCCGGTGTGTCAGTCAGAGCGCAAGGACAAGAAATGAGCGACGAACAGATACGCAGACTGGCGGGCTCCTTCACGACATTGTTGACAGAACTTAGCCGTCCGATTCCTCGGGTGTACATCGGCAAGGAACCACCTCATACACCTCATCGCTTCTCGGTAGTAGCGCTGAATCATTGCCACGACTTTGAGGAGCGGCTTTTTCCAGACATTCACGAGGCAATTCGTTTCTTTATTTCAAAGACAAGGTCGGCTAGCACTCTTCTTGCCAATGCAAGTGAGATCGTCGCCACCTTGCACCAGCATTCGATAAAGCTTCAGCGTACAATCGGAGCGGTGGAGGAAGATCTCAAGACCACCTCGCGAGCGGATGAGTATGATCGGTATGCGACGACCCTCATGGCAAATCTCGGCGCAGTAAAGAAGGGCATGAAGTCGGCAACGTTCCCCAGTGAGGATGGCCCGGTGACGGTTCCCTTGGATTCCGCGCTGTCGCCAGTTCAAAATGCACAGCGCCACTTTGAGAAGGCGAAGAAGTCCAGGCTCGCATACGATCAATCCCGGAAGCGGTTGGTTGAACTGCGGGGAACATTACACCTAGCGGAAGAACTGCTTGCCGCCGCAGAGGCAATCACTACGAAAGAAGGGCTTAGGCAGTTCATGGGTGACAGAGCGAAACAGCTCGACAAATTTGGGATTGGGGAAAAGGCAAAGGAGCGAGAGGAGCTTCCGTTTCGGATATTCGTGGTTGACGGCGGCTTTGAGGTCTGGGCGGGCAAGAGTAGTCGCAACAACGACGAACTGACAATGAAACACTCCAAGCCGAACGATCTCTGGTTCCACGCGCGTGGTGCCAGCGGCTCGCATGTTGTGCTCAAGACAAATACCAGCAACGGAGAACCGAGCAAGAAGGCGAAAGAACAGGCCGCCGGCATCGCGGCTCACTATAGTAAGATGAAGAATGCGAAAATGGTCCCCGTCGCAATGACTGAGCGGAAATACGTTCGCAAGCCCAAAGGCGCTCCACCCGGAACGGTCGTGCTCGAACGAGAGAAGGTGATCTTTGCCGAACCTGCACTCCCAAAGGGCAAGGCGGGGAACGGATGAACTCTCTAGTCTCATGCCATCATAATCAAACACGTGAATCATATTCCGGCCATCAACCATGAAGCGTAAACTCCGACGCAGGATCTCGCCTGAATCAATGTCTCTGGCTACACGAGCCATTCACGGCAGGAAGCTCTTCCCTTACCAGGGAACGGTTTCCACACCGATTGCACAGACGTCGACATACCGATTCGCGAGCTCGCACGATGCGGTTCGCTATGCCCAGGGCGACCCGGATGTGTACGTCTACACACGGTATCATAATCCAACAGTCCGCGAAGCCGAGGAACGGCTGGCCTTGATGATGAACGCCGAACGGGCATTGCTTTTTTCGTCCGGCATGGCGGCAATCTCTTCGGCCGTGTTCTCCCTGGTGGGGGCTGGCGACGAAATCATCAGTACCCCGGCATTGTATGGGGGCACATACAGATTCTTCAGAGACATCTTACCCCACTACAATATCACCGTGAAATATGTGCAGCCGGATTCTCTGGCAGATATGCGCGACCTCGTCACCCGCAACACAAAGCTCGTTTACTTTGAGACTCCGACGAACCCAACGCTTGGCCTCGTCGATATCGCGAAGGTTGTGGCTGAAACCAGAAGGGCCGAGAAGAGGGTTGGAGCGAGAATCACAATCATGATCGACAACACCTTTGCTTCGATCGTCAACCAAGACCCATTCTCTCTTGGAGTCGACGTTATCATGGAAAGCGGCACAAAGTACCTCGGAGGGCACAGCGACATTATGGCCGGGGTGATTGCCGGGAAGAAGAAGTTTGTCGCAGCCGTTCACACTCAGTTGAAATATTTTGGCGGCTGTGCCGATCCTTTTGCTGCCTACCTCATGGTGAGAAGTCTGAAGACCTTTGAGCTAAGGGTGCATCGTCAGAACGAAAACGCTTTGGCGCTGGCGAAATTTTTACGCCGTCATCCCAAAGTGACTCGAGTACTGTATCCTGGTCTCTCGTCTCATCCCCAACACTTAATCGCCAAAAAGCAGATGAATGGCTTTGGCGGAATGGTAACGATTGAGGTGGCCGGTGGAGTGAAGTCAGCCGTGAAAGTATGCGACTCGCTGAATGTCGCCCTTAACGCGATGTCCCTCGGCGGCACGGAGACGTTGGTTTCCATTCCTGTATATTCCTCTCATGTCAACATGAGTCGAGGTGAACTCAAGAGCCACGGTGTTACTCCGGGCATGATTCGCATCTCTGTTGGAGTCGAGGGAATTGAGGATCTGAGAAGAGATTTTCAACAAGCACTAGACAGAATATGATTGAGCTCTCAAACCGTTGGTTACCTTGCGAACCAACTCCCTTTTGCGTAACTTGGCAGGCGCTTTCACGTAAGAGATGCTCCATCGAACCTTTGGTCACGCCGCAATGGTCTAACGGTTGTCGCGGATCCAACGACATAAACACATAGCATTGAATGACATCAGAAACATAGCGATCCTCGGCTCTACGGGTTCAATCGGACGGAGCGCTCTGGAGGTAATCAGCAACCACCCTGACCGCTTTCGTGTCACGTATCTAACAGCCAACAGGAACGTGGAGCTGCTGAAGGAACAGATCAACCACTTCAGACCAAAGGGTATCGTCCTGCTGGAGGGGTCTCAGGTTTCCGTTCTGCGAAGCAGCATAGATGAAGAGACAGAGATATTGGTCGGAGAGGAAGGGCTGCGGGAAGTCGTCCAACGCACCGACGTTGACCTTGTGCTGAACGCACTCGTGGGTTTTGCCGGACTGAAACCTACTCTTTACGCCATCGAAGCGGGCAAACACATTGCTCTGGCCAATAAGGAAACCCTTGTGGTTGCTGGCGATATTATCATGAGAAAAGTTCGGGAGCGTGGAGTGCGGTTGCTTCCAATAGATAGCGAGCATAGCGCAATTCTTCAATGCCTGCGGGGAGAGAATATCGCCGAAGTAGACCGTCTGATTCTCACGGCCTCGGGCGGTCCCTTCCTGAATCTCGACAAGGATCAGTTCCGTACCATCACGGTGGAGCAGGCGCTGAACCATCCGACGTGGAGAATGGGAAACAAGATTACGATAGACTCCGCGACACTGATGAACAAGGGGCTCGAAGTGATTGAAGC
>DPLS01000159.1:0-7651 GCA_003541875.1 Bacteroidota bacterium
CTTCGGCAGCACCGGACTGTATGTCAGCGGGGCACAATGCACGGTGTTGAACAATATCCTTCTTGTCTATGGAGGAGGCATCATGTACGAACAGCTTGGCTCGGTTGGTCTCGCCTCCGATCATAATGTATTCTTTGCTACCAGTGTCTACATCGCTCGTGATGGCGGCGGTCAATACTATTTCAGTTTTGACTCATATCGGTCGGGAAGCGGGCTGGACACGAACTCTCACTTCACAGACGTTTCATTCATTAGCGACTCGCTTGGAATCCATCTCGAGGAATGCGAGGCGCAGAACCGTGACCTTGATGGTATACCGTTGGCAGAAGTACGTGTTGATTACTACGGTGCGCGTCGGGATTCTGTGAAGCCGTTCATCGGTGCGGTGGAAGGCGTGCGCTTGCCGTACAATATGTTTGCTGCTCCGTTCAAGGCGAGCTTGCCCGGGATGGCCTTCTCGATTGCTGCAGGACGGTTCGATAACTCCACGACGCCCGGCATAGCTGTGTCAGATTATGATAATCGCCAGGTATTTCTTTTTCATAACACCGGGGCAGGCAGAACGTTTTCGCATACCGGGACTGTCTTCACCGGGTTCCGTCCTGTTGAGGTACGGTTTGCTGATTTCGATGGGGACAACAACCTCGACCTGATCGTTGGGGGCGATACGAACTCCATTGGGGTATTCTGGGGGAACGGGTCTGGTGGTTTTTCCTCACCAACAATGGTAGGAACATTTGGAAGAGTGCGATCGTTGGAACCGGTTTACTTCAACGGCCAACACGCCAACACCATCTGGATCACTGAGGACAATGGATTTCTTCCTAACGCCGGCTTTCTGGGCAACCTGGTCAATCTTGGCAATCGACAACTCTGTCATGATATTACGTATCGCGTCCAAGGCATTTCCTACGTCCATGATACGATACCGTCTGTCATGACCGCGCTCGCTGTTGGCGATTTCGATTCCACTACCAGCGGAAATGAAATCGCAACCCTTGCGTTTGACTTTGTTCCCCGATTCATGATTACCCGTCCCGACGAAATCTTGTTCGGAACCCCTTGTTCATCAGCCGGGCGCCTCGGTTTCTTCAACTCTCATTCTCAGTATGCGTTCCCGACTGCTTCTTTTTTGGGATTTGGGTCGAACATTGCTGTTGGAGATTTTGACGGAGACGGAGATAAGGACTTCATTACAACGGGTGCGAGTGAGAACGAGTGCGTGTTCCTTCGGAATCAAGGGAATGCTACATTCGTGGTTGATACCATTTCGACGACGGCCACCAGAGGTGTTGCCGCTCTGGACTACGAGAACGACGGTGATTTGGATTTCGTAACCATCAATCGGACTCTTGACAGCCTTGGGGTTACGATCTTTCTGAACGACGGGGCTGGGCACTTCACCGAAAAGAGGAACTGCCACTATCCCTTTGCAAGCGGCTGGCCGAACGGTATTGTTGCCGCGGACTTCGATCTTGATGGAAGGAAAGATATCGCTATCGTCTCGAGAACAATCGGGGGACATGATTCTCTCTTTGTGTTGTACAATCTCGGCGGGCTCAATGCGACGACTGGAGTCGCAGACCATCCTAAGAGCGAACTGCCCCAGGGGTTTAGCCTTCTGCAGAACTATCCAAATCCATTTAATCCTTCAACTCGGATCGAATACACGCTTTCGGTAGAGAGCGGCGTTGCAATTAAAGTCTACAACATACTCGGACAGGAAGTCGCTACGCTCGTCAATGAACAACAATCGGGCGGGCGACATGTGGTTGAGTGGAACGGAAGGTCGACGAATGGTTTGGCCGTGAGTAGCGGTGTGTATTTCTACCGGATCGAGGCAAGACAACTCGACGGTCAGTTCCAGTATGCGAGCGTAAAGAAGATGGTATTGATGAAATAGCCCGTTATGACGCTTCCTTTACTTTGAAGGCATCCGACGTGTTGCAATGGGTGCCTTCTTCTTTGTTGAGTTTTGCTGGAATCGTGCGTACGTTAGAACAATGCGTCGCTTATTCCTCTTTTCCTTATTCTGTTTCGCGAGCTGCTCCTCGACTCTCCTTGCACAGCGGATGGAGATGGAGTTTCGGCGTCTCTCTCTCAAAGAGGGACTTTCTCAGTCCGTCGTCAATGCAATAGTCCGTGATAACCAAGGATATATGTGGTTTGCCACACAGGATGGTCTGAACCGCTACGACGGCTATGCGTTCAAGGTTTACCGGCATGATCTCGCAGATTCAACGTCCCTTCCCGACAATTTCATCTGGAGACTTCTGCGAAGCCGCAAGGGCGAGTTATGGATCGGTACGTTCAAAGGCGGATTGGGGCGATACAATCCGGCATCTGATAATTTCTCTTCCTACCAAAACGATCCGGGAAACTCCTCCAGTCTGAGCAGCAACAACGTCACGGCTGTGTATGATGATCCGCATGGTATCCTCTGGGTCGGTACCTGGTTCGGAGGGTTAAACCGGTTCGACCCGTCAGATTCCGGAGCAGCACACTTCACTCACCACCGATACAATTCCGGAGACTCGGGCAGCTTGAGCGATGATCGGGTTTCGGCAGTTATCGAAGATGTGCGTGGCGATCTGTGGGTTGGGACATGGAATGGCCTGAACAAGCTCGACCACAGTACAGGCCGCTTTACGCGGTATCTGCACAAGAATGGTGATCCGCACAGCCTGAGCAATAACATGATCTGGTCGATGTGTGAAGATCAGGCCGGGGATCTATGGATTGCCACTTGGGGCGGGGGATTGAGTCGCTACGACCGATCAGTCAACAACTTCACGAACTACAAACACAACCCACAAAAACAGACAAGCCTGAGTGGGGACCTCTTGCGCTGTGTGTATGTCGACAGCAAAGGAGTTCTATGGGTCGGAACGTATGATGCGGGCCTGAATCGTTTCGATCGTGACCGAGGGACTTTCGTCAGATATAGGAATGATCCAAACAATCCGCAGAGTTTGCCAGAGGATGAAATACAATCCATCTTCGAAGACAATACCGGCTCTTTGTGGGTTGGCACAGGTTACGGGATAGCAACCTATGACCTTAAGAGAGAGAAGTTCCGAACCTATAGACATCATGCGGGCATACCCGGAACACTCACGCATCAACGCATTCAGGCACTCCATGCAGACCGCTCTGGCGGACTGTGGATAGGGACGCTTGGCGGAGGGCTGAGCTACCGTTCCCGGGGATCTGAATCGTTTGTCCAGTATCGGCACAAGCCGGAAGATCCGCGATCAATCAGTAGTGACGTTGTAATGTGTGTGTACGAGCAGAGCACGGGTGATATCTGGGTCGGTTCGCGTGGCGGAGGACTGGATCGACTTGATCGAAGGACCGGGAGGTGCACGCACTTCAGAAATGACCCAAGCGATCCCCGTAGCCTCTCGTCAAATGCGGTAGAGACCATCCATGAAACACATGACGGAAGCTTGTGGATTGGCACCAGTGGTGGCGGGTTGGAGCGTTTTGATACGCAGAGGCAGCAATTTGTTCACTACCGATTGGACCCCTCCGACACAACCTCGCTGAGCGGCAATACCGTCTGGTCGTTGTTCGAAGACAGCAGGGGCAGCTTGTGGGTCGGAACGTGGGGCGCCGATCTGAACCGCTTGGATCAAGGCCGGAACGCGTTCATCCGATATCGACACGGGCCACATGACCCCACATCGCTTGTTGGCAACACGATCCAGTGTGTAGGAGAAGATCAGCAGGGCAATCTGTGGTTCGGGACCTCGGACGGTCTCAGTCGCTATGACTACGCAACCAATCGGTTCACCAGATACACAGAGAAGGATGGACTGCCCAACAACTCAGTCACTGGGATACTGGTGGATCGGACCAATAACATCTGGCTGAGCACGAACAGAGGTCTCTCACGATTCGATCCCCGTAAAGGAACATTCAAGAACTTCGACGCGTCAGACGGCTTGCAGGCCGACGAATTCAATCAAGGCGCTTTCGCCAGAGGCCCGGACGGCACTCTGTACTTCGGAGGCATCAGTGGAATCAATGCCTTCGACCCGGACAGTATACGGGATAACCCGTTCGTTCCGCCGATCGTGATCACCAGGTTCAAGGTATTTGAGGAATTGAGACCGTTTACTCAATCGAGGAGTAACCAGATCACGCTTTCATATCAAGAGAGTTTCTTCTCATTTGAATACGCTGCTCTCGATTTCACGGCCCCCGAAAAGAATCAGTATGCATACAAGCTTGATGGACTTGACAAGGACTGGGTGTACGCTGGTATGAGACGATACGCCAGTTACACGCATGTGGATCCGGGTGAATACGCCTTTCATGTGAAGGGAACGAACAACGATGGCGTATGGAACGAACAAGGCACCATGGTGTATGTTACCATCATACCACCCTACTGGAATACGTGGTGGTTCAGGGTGCTTGTGGTTGCGGTGCTTGCCGGGATCCTGTTTGCGTTTGCCCGGTACAGGCTCAACAAGTTACTGGAGATTGAACGCACGCGCAACCGCATCGCCCGCGACTTGCACGATGAAGTCAGTGCCACACTCAGCGGTATCAACTACTTTGCCCAGGCAATCTCCAGTGACACGGGCAACGCAGTCACGCCGGTATCGCAGAAATTCCTCGCCTTGATTCACGAAAGCGCAACTGAAGTACAGGAGTCGATGAGTGATATCATCTGGTCCATCAACCCCGAGAATGATGACTGGGAACGCGTGCTGGCGAAATTCCGACGATACGCATCTGATCTGTTTGACAGCAAAGGCATACGGTACACCATCGAGATGCCCGCAACGATTCCTTCTGTCCCCTTGAGCATGGAACGCCGACGCCACATCTGGCTCATGTACAAAGAGATGGTGACGAACGTTGCAAGACATTCGTCATGTTCCGAAGCGAGCGTCATCATCACGATGGACCAGGACAAGAGCATGCACATCGTTGTTGCTGATAATGGCAAAGGCTTTGACCCGAAGACGCCGACAGAACGCAATGGCAACAAAAATATTCACACAAGGGCATTGGCTGTGGGAGCGTCCATACACCTGCAGACTGCCCATGGGAAAGGGACTCGCTGGGAGCTGAACTTCAGCTTGTAGTCCACAACCGCATAGGTATGCGGTGCACGCATGAACGATTCTGAGTACCATTGGTCTGAAGATATGCCTGACAGAATTGGAGAACATATCAACGTCTCGATAGTTGAAGACAATCGTTTCATCCGTGCCGGATGGGAGGCAGCGCTACGGTCCGTTCCAGAGTTCGAAGTGCTGGGTTCGTATGGAAGCTGTGAGGAAGCGTTTCAGAGCCCTACGCTCAACGATTCCAACGTCGTGCTCATGGATATCGGCCTCCCGGGAATGTCGGGGATTGAAGGTGTACGCCACCTAAAAGTGCGGTCGCCAAAGACCGCCGTCGTCATGTGCACGGTATTCGACGACGATCAGAACGTGTTCGACGCAATCTGTGCAGGAGCGGCAGGCTATCTGCTGAAGAAAACACCGCCCGATGAATTCATCAACGCGATTAAGGATGCAGCAACCGGCGGCTCGCCGATGACACCCAATATTGCGCGCAAGGTGATAGCCTCGTTTCAGAAGACTGCTGCGAGAACGTCCGCACAGGAAGATGCGCTCACAGAGCGTGAGCGGGAGGTGCTGGAAAAAATGGCCCAGGGGAAATCCTACACAGCAATAGCGAAAGACCTGTTTCTCTCCGTGGATGGCATACGTTACCACATCCGCCACATTTACGAGAAGCTTCAAGTCCACTCCCGCGGCGAAGCTGTTTCCCTCGGGCTGAAAAGCAGACTTATCCAACCGCCTCGATAGACCCTCTCCTTTCCTTCCCGCCAAGAACCGCATACGCAGGTAGTGCGATTGCCTGCCGCGAAACCGACCTTTAGATGGACCATTATTCTACCATATATCTAGAAGGAGGCTTCTGTGAAGCCATTCGCCAATGCACCGCAGGTTCTTCTCGCTCTCGTTTTCACAACCCTCTCAACGTGTTCATTGTCCGTTGCTCAATGGTCAAGTAACCCGACAGTAAACAACCCCATTTGTACTTCAACGGGCAATCAAAGGTCTCCCTCAATCATCACCGACGGTGCCGGTGGTGCAATCATCACGTGGGGGGATGCCCGCAACGGTAACGGGGATGTTTTTGCCCAGCGGATCAATGAGGTGGGTGTGGTGGAGTGGACGGCAAACGGTATCGCTATTTCAACGGCGGCACTTGGCCAGGAATTTCCCAAGCTTGTCAGCGATGGTGCTGGTGGGGCCATTATTGCGTGGCAGGACAATCGCCCCGGCCTTTCAAACTATGACATCTACGTCAGGCGCATTACTGCGTCGGGTGCAGTACAGTGGACAGCCGACGGCGTTCCGATCTGTGTGTTGGCAGGTATTCAAGGGAATCCCCAGATTGTCAGTGATGGCATCGGTGGTGCGATCATCACATGGGAAGATGCTCGCGGAACAAACTATGATATCTATGCTCAGCGCATCGATTCAACTGGTCTTGTGCAATGGACAGCAAACGGAGTCGCAGTTTGTACGGCGGCTGCAACTCAACGCCGTCCAATGATCGCTACTGACGGTGCCGGTGGTGCAATCATTACGTGGTATGATCAACGCGCGGGTGATAATGACGTGTACACGCAACGCATTAATGCTGCTGGTGCTGTGCAATGGACAGCAAATGGCGTCGTCATCTCAACGGCGACAAATTTTCAGACAAATCCCAGCATCGCGAGCGATGGGAGCGGTGGTGCGATCATTGCGTGGGGGGACTTCCGTAACGGCGCTAACTATGACATCTATGCTCAGAGGATCAACGCGGCGGGTGCTGTGCAGTGGACACCGGATGGTGATACCGTTTGTGTTGCTGCAGGTGCTCAAGAATCGCCTGTCATTGTCAGTGATGGCACCGGCGGAGCCATCATTACGTGGCAGGACAGCCGCTCCGGCAGTACAAACTATAATATCTACGCACAGCGTGTTGGTTCATCAGGCGTGGGCCAATGGGCGACCGATGGAGCCCTTGTCTCTGGAGCCGCAAACGATCAAGCGGCCCCCACGATTGAAGGAGATGGCACAGGTGGGGCGATTATTGCGTGGCATGATCACCGCACTAATGGATCATTCGACATCTTCGCTCAACACATGAGCGCGCTGGGCGCTGCGCAATGGACGCCGAACGGTGTTGCCGTCTCAACGCCGGCAGAGGATCAAACTATTCCAGCAATCATCGGGGATAGTGCAGGCGGAGCTATCATCGTGTGGGAAGATAAGCGTCCCAATCCCACTTGGGATATCTATGCGACCAAAATCTTTGCCGATGGTGCGTTGCCGATCCAACTCGCTAGTTTCACCGGCGTTGCACTGAGCAGTCATGAAATCCGTCTGCAGTGGACGACACTGACGGAAACGAACAACTACGGCTTCCATATCCAAAAACGCAGGGAGGGAGAAACAGAGTGGGGAGAAATTGCCAACAGTTTCATTCCGGGTCATGGAACAACGATTGAGCCTCACAGTTATGAGTTCGTTGATGTAACAGCAAGTGTAGGAGCCTGGCTCTACAGACTGAAGCAAACCGATCTGGATGGAACAGCGGATTACAGTGAACCAATCCAGATTGATGT
>DPLS01000159.1:7967-8411 GCA_003541875.1 Bacteroidota bacterium
CCCAACCCGTTTAACCCGACAACGAACATCGGATTTCGGATTACAGATTACGGATTGGTGACGCTCAAGGTGTTCGATGCGTTGGGAGGAGAAGTCGCAACGCTAGTAAATGAACAACTGCAACCGGGCAGCTATGAAACTGCTTTCGACGGTGCAAACCGGGCGAGCGGGGTGTACATCTACAGGTTGATGTCTGGCGATTTTGTCGAGACCAGGAGGATGTTGCTGATAAGATAGTGTTCCTCAGTGCAGTTGCACAAAGAACCGCATAGGCAGGTAGTGCGGTTGGCAGCCGCGAACCGGACATTAAGAAAGATCACCACTGTTCAACATCTTCGAAAGGGAGAATCTATGAAAGCCGTTGCCAATAACTTGCGAACCAGACTGCTTCTGGCCCTTATCATGTGTTTGTGTACCACTCCGTCCTATGCCCAATGGGTACAA
>DPLS01000159.1:8634-8828 GCA_003541875.1 Bacteroidota bacterium
CAAACAAACGGTCCCTATGGCGGCGACATTCATTGCTTTGCCGCTAGTGGAACGAATCTCTTTGCGGGGAATTGGGGTCTAGGTGTCTTCCTTTCGACAAATAACGGTGGCCAGTGGACTAAGGTCAGCAATGGACTGACGAACCAGAATTTTTCCTCTCTCGCTGTTATTGGAACTTCTCTTTTCGTGGGGAC
>DPLS01000180.1:0-2904 GCA_003541875.1 Bacteroidota bacterium
TATTCTGCCTTTGATGTCCCTTTCGAACTAACTGTCATTCCTGAAGCGGTTCGTCGGCATTTTGAAGTCGTTTATTACCACTTCAAGCAAACCAACAGCAGGCAGCGAAAGGTGAGCCGTCTGCTGTTCGAAATTCGGCAGAGCAGGGACGGCGCTCCTATTGAAGTTGTTGTAGCCGGCATTGGAGAGATAAACCTATCCAGAATTTTCCAGAGGGGGAGCAACCGACACCGTTTTACGGTTGTGCAGTCGGAGAAAGGCGAGAAGATCCTCGATCGATTCCTTGGCAACAGATGGGTAATGACCATTCGAGGAAACAGTTGCCAGATTCTTGACCCTGATCGTAGCGCGGCCTATGCTGAGTCTATTGTGTTCCATACTGTGCTCTCTCAAGTTTCGGATCACTATCTATTGCACGCAGGTGCAGTATCCAAGAACCATAGAGCTGTTATTCTTTGCGGCAATGCAAACAGCGGCAAGACAACACTCACCCTTGGTCTCGTTCGCGCGGGTTTCAAGTTCCTCACTGATGAGGTTGCGCTGATTGATCACGATTCGTCAATGGTTCTGCCCTTCCCACGTGCTCTTGGTATTCGGAAGAAAACGGCCGAGATGTTCCCGGAGATGGAACGACGTGTCTTCGGGCATCCCACGCAAGCTCTGAGCGGAGATGAGAAGTTACTTATTGATGCGGAGCAGATGTATCCAGGATGTTTGGGTGATGCATGTATGCCATCGATGTTGCTGTTCTTGGAAGGGTTTGCCAGCAGAACGCAACTCGAGTCACTCCCAAAATCAGAAGCAGTGCTCAAGTGCTTGAGTTTTGCCCACACGGCTGAAGGAGATGTGTTCAAATCAATGATGACTACCTCGGGGATCATTGAGCGATTGCGGTGCTATCATTTGACTCTGGGACCGGTTGACGAAGTGGTTCAAATCCTATCGGATACAATGGAGGAGTAGCATGCCTTCATCGCTCATTTGCGAAGCAGTATTCGATATCAAAAAAACGATTGGTGACCAAACGCAGCTTACCGTGCGAGGGTGGAGCATGCGTCCGCTGATAGAGTTTGGTGATGTTGTGGTGGTTGATCATGGTTCTCTCGTTTTGAAAGCGGGGGACATCATTGCCTACAAACATGAGGCCCGCATTATTGTTCACAGGATTATCCGGCGCTTTGAAGTAAACGGCAGAATTGTGTATATAGGGAAAGGAGACGCGAACTCGAAGATCGATCCTCGCATCTCTCATGATTGCGTTCTCGGGAGAGTTCACACAGTCATCAAACCCAACAATCGCACACTTCACCTTACAAAGCCATCCTGGCGATTTGTGGGGAAAGCGTTCATACTCTGGGTTACAGTCGCTAGGTTCTTTCCACGTTGGACTACCCACGGTGTCTTGGGAAGGAAGTTGCGTCACCTGTTGGGACGAGTGCTATCCCTTGCGTGGAATTGATAAGAGCAATAGCGGATGACGGTACAAACAAGTTCTTACGTGTCAGGTTTTGCTTCGGCGATGGAGGGGTCGCGTCGAGACCACAAAGTCAGCACCTCAAGCCCTCTAATCTTCCCCCTTCTTCTGGTTGTTGTGCTGGGGGCGCATTGTAGTCTTTTCGCATCCGCACTCGTTGTGATTGGCCCTCCCGAGAAAGGATCCAGAACCGGGGGTCTACTTGAAGAATTTCCCCTTCTTCCTGAGGATCGGTATTTCTGGATTGAGAACCATGGACTCACGAGGGTATATGTTGATCTGAACGGGTACAAGTTCACCCTCACCGTTGATCCAGTAGAGGTTCAGCAAGGCAGCAACATGTATCTTATCCAGCGGCAAGGCGATACCACGATTATTGATATGGTTGCCTACATGCAGAGTGAGAACAACTTGATGCGAATTACCTCGCGTGGCCCGACCGGCGCTGAAGCCACAGTTCTCGTCGGTGATACAACGATCGTTAACAGTCGGATCGACTATGTTCTCCAACTTGTCCCCTTGCCAAAGAGCGTTGCCTTGTTTCAGAACTATCCCAACCCGTTCAATCTGACAACGACAATCCAGTATGAAATAGCCGATAATCTTGTCGATGGCGTTGATGTTCAGTTGACAATTTTTGACATATTGGGAAGAAAGGTGCGGACTTTGGTAAACGATCACCGATTTCACGGTGCCTTCTCCATCCAATGGGATGGACTTGCCGATGGCGGAGCGGTTGCTGCGAGCGGTGCATACTTGTATCGACTGAAAGCCGGCAACGTCGTTGAGACAAAACGACTACTTCTGCTAAAGTAGCCTGCCAAAAATCTCTTTTTGCTTTTTAGAACTTCAGTATCCCAGTCACTTGTGCAGTAGGGGTGCAGCCATCTGTTTCATTGCATTGGCGGCTTGGGTGTATTGATGCGTCCATTTTCAGCACCGAGCTCTCGTTGTTGTGGCATTAGTCATATGTTCTATGTTCGGTTGTCGTGTCACCTTGATTCTCGTCAATTCATTGCCGCAATCTCAGCCAGCAGACAAAATATATTATTTGGGACTATTGACTCTTAATTAGGAAAGCCATAAACTTCCAATGCAATTAATTCCCCTCTACCTTGCCCAGACCGGGTGCAAAGTTTCAACGTCTGAAAAACAAGTTCTTCGTTGTCTCAAGATGCTATGATGAATCATGGGATCAGGTTTTTTTTGCTCCCCATTCTCTCACAACAAACCACAGGAGGTTGCCTAATGGAAAACTATGTAAAGCCCACGGTCCAGACGTACTCTGAAGAGTACATTCTTAGGTTGCACGAAGTGTGTGCGTTTAGCTTCTAGCTATTCATGTTGCCGCCTCAGTTTATACGATTGAGGCGGCACTGCATTCCGTTGCTCGTTTGTACCCGCCCGAATCTCGGATGGTTCGCATGCTT
>DPLS01000180.1:3244-5512 GCA_003541875.1 Bacteroidota bacterium
CCACTTCCAGTTCTTCGGTGGGACTCCTGATGTCGATTGCGATGATGTGATTCGTCGTTCTGATGCCCTGTTGTTTGGTCACTCTTTCCTTAATTAGCAATTGTTGGGGGTTGTTCTTTCCAAATAGTTACCCGCAAGCTCATTGTTGCTGGTCAAAGGTTCGTATGGTCTCTGTTCGCGATTTGTAATGGTCGTCGACCAACTAACTATTCAGCCATAATCAGAGAGGAGTTTTGGACTATGAGGGCATGAGCTTGTGGGATGGAAAGACCGCGGGCGGAGGCGCCGCAGTATTGACAAGTACCTCACCACCAATTATCCTTGTGAAAGGGGAAACCTATGAAATCCGTTTGTAACATATCGTCGCAGATGTTCAGAGTGCTTTGTCTTGCACTCTTGGTCTGTGCAACAGTCATTCACATTGTGCAAGCAGCCCCCGATAGCAAAGGCACTGACTTCTGGCTTGCCTATCCCGGTAACTACAGTGGAGGACCGGCACTCACGTTGTTCGTCACAGGTGACGTTAACACCAGCGGGACGGTATCGGGACCGAGTTTTGCCTCAATACCGTTCACCGTGACTGCAGGAACCGTGACAACTGTTGTTCTGCCAAGTACCTTGGACATACAAAATTCGGATGTTGTTGAGAACAAGGGCATCCATGTCACCGCGCTTAATGAAGTTACTGTTTATGGCTTGAGCCGCATAACGGCAACGACAGACGCATATCTGGGCCTCCCGACAGACATCCTCGGAACCGACTACATTATACTTGGATATATGAACGTCAACGTCGTCAACGGTACTGAGTTCGGGCTAGTCGGCACGGTCAATGGGACTACAGTCACGATCACACCATCAGTCACCACCGGTCCGCGCGTGGCCGGCGTTCCTTACAACATCACGCTGGATCAAGGCCAAACATACCTGTTGAGATGCACGGCTTCAGACCCCGCGGACCTTTCCGGTACCTTCGTGACTTCCACAGCACCTATTGGCGTTTTCGGTGGACATCAGTGCGCGAATATTCCACGAGGGTATGTCTATTGTGACCATATTGTCGAAATGCTTCCTCCAACAACTGCTTGGGGACAGAGCTTTGTGACCGTTCCCCTGAAGACTCGGCTCAGAGGCGATACCTGCCGTATTCTGGCCTCAACCAATTCGACAGCGATTACAATCAACGGAGGTCTGGTCGCAACTATCAACCGCGGCCAATATTACGAAGCAATCATCGCGACGGCGTCCAAGATTGACGCGAACCATCCTGTTCTTGTGGCACAGTATTCGAACAGCTCAAGTTGGGACGGAGTTACATCTGATCCATTCATGATGTTGATCCCACCATACGAGCAGTTCCTGGCAGGCTACACCGTTACAACACCAGCTACGGGTTTTGGGCTGAACTTCATCAACGTGGTTGCACCAATCGCCGCGGTCGGTTCTATTATGCTGGATGGCGTTGCTATTCCGCCTGCGAGCTTCTCAGCGATTGGAGCGAGTGGATTCTCAGGGGCTCAACTGACCGTGACTCTGGGCTCACACAATCTCGGTGGGACTCTTCCGTTCGGGGCGTTCGTGTACGGATTCGACAGCTATGATTCCTACGGGTATCCAGGCGGACAATCGCTTGCACCGGTAGCAACTGTGACGAGTATCGCGCTGGCTCCAAAGAATGCCACGAACCCGGTGAACACACAACATTGTGTCACCGCAACCGTACGTGACCAAAACAGCAATCCGGTGGTTGGCGTGCGGGTTGACTTTGCCGTAACCGGGGTGAACCCCACAACGGGGTTTGCGAACACAATAGCAAACGGCACGGCACAGTTCTGTTACACGGGCACGAATGCAGGCAATGACCATATTGTTGCTTCTATCGGAACTCTGAGTGACGATGCAAACAAGACATGGACGGCGGGCGTCGTTGATCTTACGCCGCCTTCGTGCGTGCTCACGGGGGTCATTCCTGGTCCTCCGAAACAAATTCTTGTCACCGTTCAGGATATTGGGAGCGGACTCTCCTCAATTGTACCTGTGACATTGACGAATGCAACCATGAGCGTTGCTCCATTTACGGTGGGAACAACAAGCGCCGTTCTCGTCACTGCGACCAAGATCAATCAAGCCCTGTCAGCGACCATAGTCCTGCGATCGACGGACGTTGCAGGCAACTCAGTTGTCTGCGATCCGGTGTACACAACAATCTCTGCGGATGTGCCACAGGAGTTTACGTTGGGGGCGAACTATCCGAACCCGTTCAACCCG
>DPLS01000180.1:5753-10851 GCA_003541875.1 Bacteroidota bacterium
TCCGAACCCGTTCAACCCGACGACCTCGATCACCTTCAACATCTCCCGATCGTTTGCCGGTGGAGTCGTATCGTTGAAGATCTTCGATCTGCTTGGGCGTGAGATCAAGACGCTCATTAGCGAGCCAATGGATCCAGGACAGTACTCGGTCCAGTGGGACGCCACCAATAACAACGGTGAGCGTGTACAGAGCGGTGTGTATATCTATCGATTGATTGCTGGTGAATTCTCGGCTACCAAGAAGATGACACTTTTGAAGTGATCTGATTTCTTCTTCAAAGCTGATTGTAGTACAAAAAGATGGTCAGGGAAACCTGACCATCTTCTTTTTTTCATGCAGACAGCCGCATCACATGGCTTGTCACCTTACCCAATCGGCTTGCGGTTTGCCTCAAACCCACGTACCTTGCATCCCGATGTTACCTGAATCTGTTCGATAGAAATGATCTTGTAAAGAACTTTCTCAATGGCAGACGCTCGTCAATACCAATTGTTGCTGAGTCTTCTTCGACTGAGACCAGAGAGAAAAGAGAACGTCCCTCTTGATCATGTGACAACCAACGACTGGAATGGCATGGTGGACGAGGCCATGAGGCATGGGATTGCACCTCTGATATACGCTCGCCTACAGGCAATCAGCTCGGGCTCAATCGTTCCTGCCGAGGTGATGGAGAAGCTGAAGGGGGCCTATCTCTTCCATGGTCTTAAGAACACCCAGCGGTTCCATGAATTCTCCACAGTGCTTGGCTCGTTTCAAGAGGAAGGCATATCGAGCATTGCTCTGAAAGGAGCGCATCTTGCAGAGTCTGTCTATGGCAACTTGGCGCTTCGTCCTATGGACGACCTTGATCTGCTGGTGAAAAAAATGGATCTCGCACTGGCTGAGAAGAAGTTGCTGGAACTTGGCTACGTTCATCCAGAACATTTCAAGGAGGGCTCGAAGCTTGGCGCGCACCATCTCCCATCGTTTGCAAAGCCTGGAGGAGTGGCAGTGATTGAAGTCCACTGGATGATCCCGCCAGCCGAACCGTTCAGGATTGACGTGGATGGCTTGTGGGAAAGGGCTCGATCGGCGAAGATCGCCGGCTCAGAAACGCTGGTGCTGTCGCCAGAAGACCTGCTACTTCATTTGTGCTTGCATGCTTCGATCCACCACAGATTCGGGCTTGGCATCAGACCACTTGCGGACATTGGTGAGACGATTCACCGGTATCACGGTGAACTGGATTGGGAGCAGTTCCTGCGTCGATCTCGCCAGTGGCACGCCCGAAACTGTGTATATCTCACGTTGCTGCTTGCGAAGACTCTTCTGGAGGCTGCAGTTCCCGATGAAGTACTGAACGCGTTACGCCCCGGTGATTTTGACGAACGCCTGATTGTATGGGCAAATGAGCAGATTGCTCAGCGCAGCAGCGACCTCACTGATCCATCTTCAGTTTCCCCGCGCATTGCCCAGATCATGGGACGCGGGTCTCTTTCTCAAAAGGCAGCCTTGTTCTTCAGGGTGGTCTTTCCTCCAATGGAAGAGATGGCACTGCTCTACCACGTGCCCCCCAGATCCGGGCGCATTTTCTTCTATTACCCCATTCGATTGAAGGACTTGATCTTCTTGCGAGGGGGTACCATTTGGCAGGTACTGCGCCGAGACAAGACCACCATTGTCAAGGCCGAAATTTATCAAAAGCTACTCGAAGGTTGAGAATGCTTCGGGACCAGTGTCCCCATCTCTTGCGGACGCACTTCCCTTGATTCCGACTCCGTCCGCCTCCTTTTGTCAAAGCCATTCGGCCTAGCAGTGCAGGCCCCTATGATGTCGGAGGTGTGATTCGTTTGTGGCATCCGGGCAGATAAGAGCGTATTCAAATTCTGTATTTGACTTTGGCAAAAGTTCTATTATCATATAGCTTAGTTCTGTTCTTGTTCACAATAGATTCCCGGTTTTTTCTTATGGAAACCCCGCTGAAACCCCTCATATGCCGGGAATGTCTTTCTCCAGTACACTACCTGCCGCAAAATTTCAAGCAATCGGCTCTCTTAGTTTCTGACCATCATTCCAATAGCGTGCTGTGGCGACAAGTACATTGTACTAGGAAATTTCATATCCCAGCCTGACGTAACGATCCATAGCGGGGTAATCTGTCTACCCGCCCGACAAGTCGGACATGAATCCAAAGAAAGATTCTGTTTTGCTATTCATTGTTCTTGTAGTACTTACTATCTCATCATCGTCACCCGAGAACATCCAGTCATTCCCTCTGTCCGACTCTGGCCACTTCGACAAATTGTCTAAGAGTCATGCGGATTGGTCTGAGGAGAACTTCGATATCTGCGATAGCACAGCAGCCCGACCAGTACTGCCTCCAAGCAGGAATGAGCCGCAGGAAATGACTCGAGAAGTTTATGAAGAGCTCAACAGCTTGGCATTCCCCAAACCATCTGGTCACTTTGCGATGGATGGGGAACTCGACACTTCTGCTGTGATGCTTGCTTCAAATGGCACACTCCGCCTGTACGCCGCCCTTCGGGGAAGCCAGCTTTACGTTGCTACCAATTCTGCGCGGTCACAAGGGGCCGACATGTTCGTGTTCGTGTTGGTTGCTCCGGAAGAACTGCGCGATGCACCGTTGGGAAAGGGCGGGAGAGTCGCGATTTGGTCAGCATTCCTCGGAAATCGTTGTGCAGATACCTCAGCAAGTTGGTACGACGCATCAGCTTCAGCATTGACGAACATCGTTGACGAGAGAGTCGGCACCGTTCTCGAAGGTGTTGTTGATATTGAATTACTCACAGGCATAAGTCCAAAGATGGTTTACCTCGCGGTTGGCAAGTACAAGACGGGGTATAGGGGAAAACTACTTCAACAAGTGCCTGCCGGGAACAAAAATGGGAATATCGATCCTACCGAGTTCTATCGGTTTAGAACAGAATAGATAAAGCAGATGAGGATCCAAGGTAAGGGAAGCGCAGATCGTCCAACAACCGGCTGTGTTTTCAACCGATCTGAACTGAAAACTCAAAACGTCCAATTATCCATCTGGTGCTGACATGAACATTGCAAAAGATTCCATCTCGGTGCGGGTTGTGGGATACGCGCTCCTCTTGGTGCTGTTGTTGTCTGTGGGAAATGCTCAGAGCCTTCTCAGTGCTGTGTCGAACACGGTACTTTCCAAAGCAGGTAGACGTCCCGCAATAAACGTTGCAACTGAACAGTCCCGGGAATCTCAAGAGGTCCCTCAACGTGTGTCTGACTATCTGGGTCACGAAAGACCTGATTTCAGTATTGCTACTGTTATTGAAGTCACCAACACACAGAATTCCGGGCTTGGCTCGCTCAGGAAAGCGATCGATTCTGCCAACGCGCTTGGCGGTTCAAACGTAATTATTTTCAATATTCCGGCCAGCGGCGTTCTAACGATCACTCCACTTTCATCCTTGCCAAACATATATGGTCCGGTTGTGATCGATGGAACCACACAGTCCGGGTACTCGGGCACGCCACTTATCGTACTCGACGGGAGTTCGGCGGGCGTGAGTGTGAATGGACTTACTCTCTTCGGCGGCAATAGCACTGTGCGTGGCCTTGCAATCAACAACTTCATAGGTACTGGTCCTCCCAACTATTATAATGGAATGGGGATCTACTTCGACTATAGTGGGGGTAACAAGGTCGAGGGGTGCTACATAGGAACTGACGCGACGGGCATGATCGCCCGGCCCAATGGAGGTGTCGGCATTGGTATCTTTGGGGGTGCAAACAGCCACAACATCATCGGGGGTACAACAGCTCTCACGCGCAACGTCCTTTCAGGCAATGCACTACACGGCATCCAACTTACCGGTGGTACAGCTGGACGGAACGTGGTCCAGGGAAATTTCATTGGCGTCAATGCCGCAGGTACAGGGGCGTTGGGTAATGCGCAAGTCGGTGTGGCGATTTTCGGGTCGACACTCCCCGACACCATCGGAGGGACAGACCCTGGTGCCCGCAATATTCTCTCAGGCAATGGCTTCGAAGGCATTTACGTCGATGCTTCGGTGGCGGGGACCCTCATCCAAGGTAACTACCTTGGAACCGATGTCACAGGAAGCGTCCGCGTTGGCAACGGGTACGAGGGCATTCAACTCGAGGGGCCGCGCACAATAATAGGGGGGACGACATTCGCTGAGCGCAATGTTCTTTCCGGGAATGGCAATTCGGGAATCTATATCTATAACTCCAGTGCAACTGGCAACAAGATACAAGGCAATTACATTGGGACCAATGCCAGCGGCACCGACACACTCGGCAACACCTTTGGTATTGTTATCGATCATGCACCCAACGACACAATCGGTGCTGCAGTAGCCGGCGGTGGCAACCTCCTTTCAGGTAATTATTTTGCCGGCATCTACATTTATTATCCTTCTTCAACAGGCAACGTAGTTCAGAACAACTTCATCGGACTTGACATCAATGGCAATCTTGACCGCGGCAACCTTCAATACGGTGTCGTCCTCGACAGTGCATCCAACAACTTGATCGGGGGAACATCGCCTCTTTCGGGCAACAGAATCTCGGGCAATGATTCTTCGGGGATCTATTTTACTGGAACCACTGCGACAGGGAACAAAGTTCTTGGGAACTACGTTGGCACCAATTCCAGCGGCACATCGGCAGTGCCAAATCTCAAGGGAATCCTTATCGACAACGCACCAAAGAATACTATCGGTGGAACGACGCTAGGAGAAATGAACGTCATCTCCGGAAACACTTCAGTTGGCGTTGAGATTCGCAACGCCGGGGCAACAGGGAACAAAATTGTGGGGAACGCAATCGGGACTGATGCATTGAGTACTGGTGCCCTCGGCAACGGTTCGTATGGTGTGATGATCAGTTCTTCGCAAGATACTATTGGGGGATCAAGTACGAGTGCGGGCAATACCATCGCCTACAATCGTGGCGCGGGCGTTTACGATTCAAGCGGTACCGGCAATTTGATCAGAATGAACTCTATCTTCTCCAACTATAAAGGGCTCGGAATTGACTTGGCGCCGCGAGGGTTAGCTCGCAACGATTCTCTTGACCCCGACGTTGGGGCGAACAATCTCCAGAACTTCC
>DPLS01000118.1 GCA_003541875.1 Bacteroidota bacterium
CTGAGCGGTCTACGGGAGGAGTGAACTCAACGATGATCGACGTCGACTGGCTTGCGCGATTATTGAACGCCATGATATGACCTCCGCCCGGAAGACTATCTGGTACCCATGACCCGCAATGAACGACATCAAACACTCGCGTTCCCGGAGCCCGATAGGCTGCGGGGTTTCCCCAGCGATACAGGAAATCACCACCTTTCCCCCACCGTCCGCCTGTGTGTCCTGCGGCCTCCGCTGTAGTCGTGCTATGATCAATCACGTAAACTTCGTTCAGATTGTGAGAAGAGAATACAATCTGGTCTTTTGTTGCATTGTAGCTGATCCCATTCACATGCATCCAGTCGCCTGCCGCGCTACTTCCATAGTTTATGTCCATCAACTCCGGATGACCAGCAACAACGCCATAGTTTGCTTTTGTCGGATCAAAGTCCTGAATCAGATGGTCCCATGCATGCCATTGCCACACAATATTGCCGCCTGTACTCCCAACCGGCTGAACTTCGATGATGTGATCCGGCCAGATGGATGCGCTATGATTAAGCCCTGCCGCGACGCCTTGCGCCGCAATCTTCACTTCCCACGCAATTAAAAGCACGTTGCCATTTGGCATCGGCTCAATATCATGGTGGCTACGATACGATGATGTGCTGTACGTGTACTGCCACGATACTGTGCCGCTCCACGAGACCTTCTGCACCATTCCGGTCGCTCCACCACCATTGAGACCGCTGCCAAAGGCTGCTGATCTCAGAAGCGTCCCGTCTGCAAGAAGATAGCATGAGTACGCCCCACCAACAGTGTGAGTCCACGTCTTCACGATGGTGTTGCTCATGTTTACCAGGTACGTTCTTGCCGGACTGGCTGAAGGGGCATACAACGTGTATCCTTGAAATGCTTGTCCCCTTGCCAGATTCGGCAAGGAGACGACAATGATAAGGATAAGCACTCTTGAAAGAGAAACCCTTTTGAATCGGCACATGTCTGATCCTATTCGTAGATTAGATTGTTGTGAATGAATTCATTTGCTACCTGACAAGCAGCATTCTTTTGGTCTGTGAGAACGGGCCAACCACAAGCCGATACAGGTAGACGCCGCTGGACAAAGATCCACCGTCGAATTGCACAGAGTACTCGCCCGGTTCTTTTGCTTCATTGACGAGAGTCAGAACCTCGCGGCCAAGCACGTCAAATATCTTGAGCGACACAAACCCTAAACTCGGAATCTGGAATCCGATGTTTGTGGTTGGATTGAAGGGGTTCGGATAGTTCTGCAGCAACAAGAACTCCATTGGCAGGGACCTCACTTTCCCTTCCTCGACGGAAGTTGCTCCTCCAGTTGCGGTCTTCAGGATAGCTCCACCGCTGCCAACAACATACCCTACATTTATGTCTGAAAAACGTGTAGCAGTGAATTGGTTGGCAGCGCCACTTGACAGTACTGTCCAACTACTCCCTCCATTCGTGGTCTTCACGATGGTTCCTCCATCTCCCACCGCATAGCCAGTGCTGGAATTTGCGAACCATACCGAGTAGAGCCACATGTCTGTTGGACTTGTCAGGACCGCCCAATTCGTTCCAGCGTTCGTTGTCTTTAGCATGTGTCCATCGCTCCCGACCGCATAGCCGGTGTTGGCATCCGTGAAAGCAATCGACCATATCATAGCCAACGGTTCTACGTGCTGGATTGTCCAGTTTGTCCCTCCATTGGTCGTTTTGAGTATGGCACCGTTTGCCCCATAGCTGTCACCTCCAGCGGCGTAACCAACATCGGCATCAAGGAAGAAAACGGACGACAACTGTCTCGTCGTTCCGCTTGTTTGCGTTGCCCAATTCGTTCCTCCATTTGACGTCTTCAGGATTGTCCCGTTATATCCAACAGCATACCCGATGTTGCCGGTGCCCGAGGGCGGGAAGCAGACACAGAATAGCCACTCGGTCACACCGCTGGTAAGACTCGACCATGCTACCCCCCCGTTTGTCGTCTTGATGATTGTGCCTGCGTCCCCCACTGCATAACCCGTGTTGACATCGGTGAAGAAGACAGATTGGAGGAGGTTTGTCATACCACTTGGTTGACTTATCCAGTTCGTGCCACCATTTGTTGTTTTCAGGACTATTCCGAGATCTCCGACAACCCATGCAAGGCTGGGATCGAAGAAGAAGATGGATTGCAGTGAGCTTGTCGGTCCGGATGACTGTGCCGACCAGACCGTTCCGCCGTTGGTCGTCGTTAGAATTGTTCCCAGATCTCCGACAGCATGGCCGGTGTTGGCATCCACGAAATGGACAGAGTAGAAAGAACTCATCGTGCCACTTGTTTGGGAAAGCCATGTTGTTCCACCGTTCGTCGATTTGAGAACTGTCCCAAAGCTCCCCCCTGCAAAAGCTGTATTCGCACCGACAAAGTGCAAAGACTGAAGCGTATTGAACGTGCCACTTGTTTGACTTGTCCAACTCATCCCGCCGTTCGTCGTCTTTAGGATCACCCCGCCATCTCCAACAATGCAACCGGTGTTTGCACTCGTGAAGCAAACCGCGTAGAGCGTGTTTGGCGTGCCGCTCGACTGATTACTCCAGGTCCCGCCACCATTCGTCGTCACAAGTACCGTCCCCGATACCCCGACTGCGAGAGCGGTGCTCCCGCTAACCATGAAGACCGAGTGAAGCGGATTCAGGGTCCCGGCAGTCTGCGTTGTCCAAATCGTTCCACCGTTTGTCGTCCAAAGAATGCTGCTGCCCAGGCCGCTGCTTGCACCTCCCACGGCGCATCCCACACTCGCATCGGCGAAGTGAACGGACCACAACTCCATCGACGGTTCAGTGTGCTGGTTAGTCCAATTCGTCCCAGCGTCCGTGGTTTTTAAGATTGTCCCCTCAGCCCCGACAGCATATCCCACACTGGCATCCACAAAATGGATCGCCGCAAGCTGGTTGTCAGTCCCGCTCGTCAATCGTGTCCAGCTTGTTCCGCCATTTGTGGTCTTGAGAATTGTGCCTGCGTCACCAACTGCAAACCCTGTGCTTGTATTGACGAATTGCGTTCCGTAGAGGGTGTTGCCCTGCGGCAGAGGATTTTGCCACGTCCACGGTTGAGCCAACGATAATGATGGCAACCAAAGGAGCAGCCAGAAAAGTAAGAGTTTTCTTTTCATTGTTCAGTTCTTTCATTGCATCTATTTGATTAGCACCATGCGTTTTGTTTGCGTGAATCCACCCGCCACCAGCCTGTAGAAGTACATCCCGCTCGGCAGCACCGATGCATCGACAGTCACTGCATAGGTGCCGGCTGAACGATACTCATCCATCACCTCCGCCACTCGCTGACCAAGCATATTGTAGATATCCAATCTCACCGGCGAGGCACTCGGGAGCGAGATACGGATCGTCGTTGTTGGATTGAACGGGTTCGGATAGTTCTGCGAAAGTGCAAACGATGTCGGCACACCATCCAACTGACGAACGGAGGTTACAAGAGACACATCCGTTGCTGTCAGAACAATTTCCGTCGTTCCGCCCGAGGGATTCACCGTATTTGCACCACTTGGCCAGACACCGTCAAGATCAACCGACGATGCAGTTAGCTCACCTCCAGAAAGCGAACGACGTTCGAAACGACGGATGCCACCCGGCAAAACGTTTGGCAGCACGATGCCAAATGCGCCATCAACGCCGTTCACGTTGCTCCCATAAAAAGCAGCATAGTTGTTGGCGACGGTATTTGCCGTTCCATCGCTTTCAATGAACGAGCCAGAGACCGGGCGACTCGTCCCGCCGGCATTATCATATGCGAAGACGAAATCTTTGCCGATGGCCAGACTTGTGCAGCGAAGCCCTGTGCCACAACTGTCGTTTGCAGCCACATCGAGTCGCACAACTCGCACCGAGTCAGCGGTTGTGAGGCGCACGTCAACCGTCGTTCCACTTCCTCCATCGTTCAATGAAACCCGCATGAAGACGTAGGAACTTGGACCAAAGCGAGCATTCCCCGTCGGTTCAGTAACGAACCAACCTTCATATGTGCCTACCCCGTTTGTGACAAACGTTCCATATGCTTCTGCCGTGGAGATACTGGGGCCGGTCGTTCGTACGAAATCGCCGGCTTGTTGTGCGAATATGCAGTTTCCCGAACCATTGGCCGTCGATGCATCTGCCGACGTTACCACTTGATTAATGAACCGATACGTGGTACTTGGGAGCAAGCCGGCGATCCTCGCTCTGTAGGCGAACGGGATACGATTGGCATTGGTCCCGTTCAGCCCTTCGATATACCGAGGGAGAATCGTCGCTGTCAACACCGGGTTAATGATGACAGAACCGGCGTTGCTGGCATTGAACGTAGGTCTCGCTTGCAAAAACGGGCCACTACCATTAGGTATGCGAGCCATCGAGCGTTGGGCTGTTTGCGTGCCGAACGTGGTGGTATCCAAGAAGCTCGCATCCGTGTTCGAGAAGCGAATGAACCCATTCGAAGAGGGAAGCCGGAAGTTTGCATGAAGTCCAACCTGTCCCGTGTCGCTGTCCGCCCACACTACGAGGTACCCGTTCGCCGCTATCGTGGTATTTGCAGGAAACTGCCACTTGGTCGGTTGGCCAGCATTGTCTGAGAGATACATGCCGCCAAGGTTCAGAGGGTTCGCCGTATTGTTGTACAACTCGATCCAGGGATCGTACTGACCCGCCGGATCAGGAATCGAATCATTCAAAGCAAGGAATTCATTGATCACAACATCACCAGGGCTGACCGTCAAGGCGCAGTTGACGCCAAGAGTCGTGAGTTGCGATTGAACGCTTGTCTGTCGAAGGTTGATGAACGATTTCAACCCCGGCTTCCGCGTTCCGCCGCCCCCGCTCGCATTTATATCAGTGTTAATATTCGTTTCGAACTGGGTGTTCGTATACATCTTGCGTGGATCTTCATACACATATGAACGGATGGCGTTGGCAATACTGTCAATGTGTGGGAAGAGTCTGGCCGAAGAAAAGTAGCCAGTGTATAAGAGACACAGTGAGCGGAGATACTCATTCCTCAATACCGTCGTGTTGAAGATCTTCCCCATAAGCGGCCGGTTGGTTGAGCTGCTCAGGTACGTCACGCTCAAGCCCTCCATGTTCGACACTCCACCACTGTACACACCGAGACTCAATCCAGTATCCCAAACGATCCACTCCATTTTCCCTGTAATGGGGTGAAAGTAGAAATAGAAGTTCCTGCTGCTGTTGATGTACGAGTCGAGATTGGAAAAGAGGATGTCGGTCGCGATCGCTTTGTCAAGAGGAGCAAGATTGATCTTCGTCGGAAGTGCCGTGGCCGCATTCGCACCATTGTTTATTGTATCAAGGAGCATAACGAGATTCGGCCACGCAGTAGTTGATCCGTCTGTCTTCATCTCGTAACGTGTATAGTATGAATCGGGGACAGCTGAATACCACCTGAAGTTCGAAACCTCAGGAACGCTTCCACCGATCCCATCAATTGCCTTGAACAGGTCTCCGGTATTATCACTATAGTGCGAACTGAGAAAGGTTTTGTTCACATGTTCCACAAGGGAATAGAAGGCCCAGAGCGTATCGTTGAACAACACTCTCGCAAAGTTTGCTCGCGGAGCACTGACACTCGCGTCTCGGCAAAAATCAAGATGGATTTTCTCCCTCATGAATGTGGGATCGCCCCAACAATTGTTCAAATGCACTCCTTTGAGACCATCCCACCTCTGAGCATCTCGATACTGATCGAACGCAAGCCTGAGGGATTTTTTGTTATTCGGGTGACTGTAGGAAGAATTCCCTTTCAATCGGATGCCAACACTGTCAATGGTCGTCCCGTCGATGATGACAGTTGCCGGGATATACTGCTCGTTTCCTTGAGCATAGTAGATTGTCAACGAGTCCCAGTAGTTTGCATAATAGAAGTGAATATTGATGTTGTGCACCTGGATACCCGCAAAGACCGTGTCACCGGGGCTCTGAGCAAACAGTGCCTGAGAGGAGAACCAACCAAAAATGAGGAGTGAGAGCAAACGCGTTTTCATTTTGAATTCCCTAATTGAAAGTTGATTTCAAATCACTACAAAGTAATTCCTCGTACATACTGGCAGTAGTCAAGCCTGATGTCATGCAGTCAATCTTCCACCCCTCTGCCAAGTGCCGGGCATTCCACGCTCGGATTCCCCCCCCAAAAAAAATGAGACGGCACCGCTTGGCGCCCCCTCTGTGGAAGGCCCTAAGGCCCGCGATGAGTAAGAACATTCATTGTTAATGTAAACTGATTCTTGAAGGATGGCAA
>DPLS01000436.1 GCA_003541875.1 Bacteroidota bacterium
CCCGACGAACTGCTGGTGGCTTCTGCTTCGAGTATTGTACCGATTACCACGAAGTCGACACCGTTCTTCTTGCCAAGCTCGACTGCCTTGTCGACATCAATGGTCGATGACTCATCTTCCTTCGGCTTGAACTGGATGAACTTCGGCGTGATGGATTTGTTTTTCAGGAACTCAGATCGGATGAACTTGGCAACGTTCTCCCCAAATGCGGAACCAACTCCTGAAGCATCCTCAAAAGGCAGCACGCCAATCTTCTGTGCCACACAGAGGGCGGGAAAGACACAAAGGAGGAATACGATGAATCCGGTTTTCATAGTTGTCACCATAGTTATCAAGGAATAGCATGACGTTGCAGGCAACCAGCGATGATGAAACCTGGAACAATCTATGAAGAGGCCACTACACAGTCAAGGCAGCAAAACAAAAGCCTGACCGTTCCAGGAACGATCAGGCCTGCTTTTCCCACCAACTCTATTTTCGCCTATTCGGCTACCTTGATCCGTACATCGCCACCGGACGTATGGGCACGGATTGGAGCGCCACCTCCATTGACCGTTCCCCGAACCCGGCTCTCATCAATCTTACCTGACATCGTGACCGGCAAATCGCATATGACTTCCCCACCCGATGTCGATGCATCAAAATTGGCAGTGATGCTCTCAGGCAGGAAGATGTCAATATCTCCTCCAGAAGTTTCCGCCTGGATTCCTTTGTTGTCGCCCTTTGCCTTCACCACAACATCTCCTCCTGAAGTCTCAGCCCTGACCTTCCCGCTAACGTCACTGATTCTTATGTCACCTCCCGATGTGCTCACATCGATGTTGCCAGTAACTGCCAGGAGTTGGATGTCACCTCCAGAAGTCTCCATTTGGATATCACCGACAACTTTTTCTGTTCGAATGTCCCCACCAGAGGTCTCAAGCTTGACGGCACCTTCGATATCGTTGAGGCGGAGATCACCACCCGATGTTTCACCTTGCATACGCCCCTTCAGACCTACGATTGTGATGTCCCCGCCAGACGTATTCACTTGAACGTTGTATTCCCGCGGCAGCTTCACGATGTAACGAACCTCCATGTCGTCGTGGAACCAGGAGAACCAGTGTGATCCCTTGCTCTTCCCTTTCACTTCGACCCCTTTGTCATTTTGCCAGGCCGAGATGTCAAATTCATCAATGTCACGCTGACGACCGTGAAGCTCAGCAACAATTGACACCTCATCACTGGAAGTGCCAGCGAAATCAACATCACCAACGTCGGTGGAAAGTGTCAGTGTCCCACCAGGTGAGACCGCAAACTTCTTTTCAAACTTCCGGTCGGCTCCGCTGGAAAACGAGGTGATCAAACAAACGAGCAACGCAACCGACGCGACAAGGGTTATTGATCGTTCCATGGCATGAACTCCTCGACAGTAATCGTTTGGATAGACTGATGAATAGATTCTGTTTGTTAGACGACGCAGCAGTTGAAAAAGTTGCACGACGTTTTTGCAATTAGAGGTCGAATTACGTACTTTTCCCCACTTGTCGGAACTCCCCTTCCTATGCTGAGCCAGTGTCGATGAACCATCTACTTGTTTGTGTAATGTGTCTAATCATAACAGCAGGGTGCGTGAAAGAACAACCTAAACAGGCATTAGAGAACCCACAGCAATCAACCCAACCCGCCAAGGCTGCTGTTGTCGTCCCGACCTTCAGTGGGTCGAGGGCTTTCGAACTTCTTGTCGCACAAACCAAGTTTGGTCCGCGCAATCCGGGCTCGTCAGGGCACGCAGCCTGCCTTCAGTTTCTTTCCAATGAAATGAGAAAGTGCGCCGATGAGGTGAAGTTGCAGGAGTTTACCCACATCGGCTACAAGGGTGAGCGATTCCAACTGACAAATGTCATCGCATCATTCAATCCTCAGTCCAGCAATCGGATTCTCCTTTGTGCGCACTGGGACACCCGGCCACGAGCTGAGAACGATGAGAACAAATCGCGACGTGATGAGCCTATTATCGGGGCGAACGATGGCGCCAGTGGGGTCGCTGTTCTCCTTGAGATGGCTTCACTGTTTAAGGAAAACCGCCCTCGAATTGGCGTTGATCTTGTCCTGTTCGATGGAGAAGACTATGGAACGGAAGGAGATATTGAGAGATACCTTCTCGGTTCTCGTTATTTTGGAGCCAACAAGCCATTAGACTACAATCCCCGGTTCGGGATACTGCTCGACATGGTTGGGGACAAATTTCTCGACATCCCAAAAGAACAACACTCGCTGAAATATGCCCCCGATATTGTGGACCTTGTCTGGCGAAAAGCGCGAGAGCTTGGCTATCCACAATTCCTCGATGAAGCCGGTAACCTGATCACCGACGACCATCTTCCTCTCAACGAAGCCGGCATCAAGACAATTGATCTGATTGATTTCAACTATCCGGATCCCACAAACCGGTTCTGGCATTCCCACAAGGATATTCCTGAGAATTGCAGCAGCGAAAGCCTTGAAGCTGTGGGAACGGTGCTAACACATATTGTGTACACACAGACACCGTGAGTATGTCACAATCGTTTATGGAGGTTCAAATCACCGCTGATGAAGAGTTGGTGGAACAGCTTATCGCCATTCTGTCTCAGCTTGGGTTTGAGGGATTCTGGGAGGACGGCTCTCTGCTAAAATGCTACATAGGCGAGGCACGTTGGAACCCTGCGATGCACAAAGAGGTGGAGACCGTCGTTCAGAGGATGACTCGTCCAAGCACTTCACCTTCTGCCAAAGTCGCCGTCGGTAGGATCGAGAACAAGAACTGGAATGAGGAATGGGAGAAAACGATCAGACCCATTCAGGTCACGGATCGCATTGTCATCAAACCGACATGGCATGAATATTCTCCTTCACCCGGACAGCTCGTCATCACGATTGATCCGAAGATGTCGTTCGGGACGGGATATCATGAGACGACCCGGCTGGTTCTGAAACTTATGGAGAAATATGTGAAGCCGAGAACAAGCGTGCTTGATGTCGGAACCGGAACAGGTGTACTGGCTATCGCAGGAGTGCTGCTTGGTGCCACTTCAGCAACGGGTGTGGATGTTGATGAGTGGTCGTACGAAAACGCTCTCGAGAACATCCGACTCAACCATGTGGAGGGAAAAGTCGAGATCATTCACGGTGAGCTCTCGTCCGTTCCAGATGGGCAATTCGATCTCATTGTCGCAAACATCCAGCTCAATGTGATTGTGCCGCTTTTATCAGAAATGAAGAGAAGGCTTTCCGCCGGCGGTCTGATTATTCTCTCCGGCCTTTTCGCATCTGACAAGGAACAGATTACTAGGAGGCTCGCGGCTGTGAGATTGAAGGTCTATGATGAAATGATCGAGAATGAATGGATTACAGTTGCTGCCAAGTGGCAAGAGGGATCTGAAGAGAAGAAAGAGTAGACAAAGAAGTGAACGTAGCAGCCATCGACATAGGCACCAATACTGTCCTCCTTCTCGTCGCCCAGATTGATGCCGACGGCAAGATCATCCCAGTCGTGTATGAGCAGCGGATCCCACGGCTTGGCAATGGCGTGGACGCACAGAAGAATCTTCAACCGGAATCGATCCGTCGGGTAGTTGACGTATTGAAGGAATACAGAGCAACGGTGACGCGCTTCAACCTGGAAAAGGTTATTGTTGCTGGCACCAGTGCCGTTCGGGATGCTCACAATAGAGAAGACCTTGCCCTGCTCATCAAGAACCAAGTGGGGTTTGACCTGGAAGTGCTAAGCGGAGACGACGAAGCGTACTGGACATACCGTGGCGCAACAAGTGGCGTACCCGGAGTGCAAAGAGCAACAGTCGTGGATATCGGTGGCGGGAGTACGGAAATCACCATTGGTAATGCCAGAACGGTTGAGAACAAAATCAGCCTCAACGTCGGGTCAGTTCGACTAACAGAGAGATTCTTCAAACACGACCCACCAACACATACTGAACTCGAGTCTGCGATTACCTGCGTTGAGGATGAACTCGCTAAAGCCAAAGGCTTCGATTTTGAAGACAGAACGCTCATCGGCGTCGCTGGAACGGCGACGTCTCTGGCTATGCTTGATCAGGGATGCAAGGAGTTCTCGATCGACGCCGTCACTAACTATCATCTAAAGCTCGACAATGTTAATGCTCTGTTCCGCACACTGCGAGCGATGCCTTCAGTTGAGATCTTGAATCTCTCTTCCGTTATGCAGGGGCGCAACGACGTGATTGTTGCGGGCACGTTGATCCTCAGAGAGATCATGGCTCATTACAAGTTCACAGAGATGATCGTCAACGAGCGGGGTGTTCGGTACGGTCTGGCAATCAGAGAATGGGAAAAGAGTTTGTCCACGCACCAGGGAGTACTTCTATGAAAACGTTTCGGGAAAAACTGCAAAACGAAATCATCGTCTTTGACGGAGGTGTGGGGACCTATCTCTACGAGAAGGGCGTTTTTATCAATACCTGTTTTGATGAACTGAACCTCATCAACCCCGATCTCGTTAGCGAAGTGCACCGGGATTATGTGAATGCAGGCGCCGACGTAATTGAGACGAACACCTATGGAGCGAACCGGTTCAAGCTGGCACCACATGGACTCGAAGGCCGGGTGTATGAAATCAATCTCAAGGGTGCACAGCTTGCAAAGAAAGTCGCGCAGAACAAGACACTCGTTGCCGGTTCGGTTGGTCCGCTTGGGGTCCAGATCGAGCCGCTGGGCAAATTGTCATACGATGAAGCAAAAGAAGTGTTCAAGGAACAGATCAAAGGACTTCTGGATGGCGGCGTGGATCTTGTCATACTCGAGACATTCGGTCTCGTCACCGAACTGGAGCAGGCGATTCGAGCGGTGAAGGAGCTCAACGATGACATTCCCGTGATCGCTCAGGTGACGATCACTGACGATGGGAAGCTGCTCAGTGGCGCCCCGCTTCAGAATTTTGTTGCGGGCGTGGCCCAATACAAGCTCGACGCAATCGGTATGAACTGCTCGGTTGGTCCGAAAGCAATGCTTGAAGCGCTGGAGGAATTTAAAACTCTTACATCGCTCCCGATCTCAGTCCAGCCAAACGCTGGACTTCCGCAGAACGTTGGCGGCAGAAATATCTACATGACTTCACCCGAGTATGTGGCAGAGTATTCAAAGCGTTACATCCAAACTGGTGCCGTAATCGTCGGCGGATGTTGCGGTACGAACCCCGGCCATATCCGCGCCATCAGACGAGCAGTGCAGGCTCTCCAACCCACAAAACGAATGGATGTGAAGACTGCAGAGCTGAAGGTGATTGCACCCGAGGCAGTCAAGGTCTACACGCTGAATGAAAAGTCCAGACTTTCCAATAAACTGGTGCGGAAGGAATTTGTTACTCTCGTTGAGCTTGTCTCGCCCAAAGGCGTGTCGCCCGCAAGGGAGGTGGCAAAGGCAAGACAACTGTTCCATATCGGAGTCGATGCCATCAACATCCCTGACGGTCCAAGGGCGTCTGCGCGGATGTCGGCACTTTCAATGGCGTCCATTATCCAGAGAGAAGTTGGGATTGAGCCGGTGCTCCACATTGCGTGCCGCGACAGAAACGTCATCGGTATGCAGTCGGATTTGCTCGGCGCATGGGCTTTGGGAATCCGTAACCTGATTGCCATTACCGGCGATCCGCCCAAGCTTGGCAACTATCCTGACGC
>DPLS01000172.1:0-1739 GCA_003541875.1 Bacteroidota bacterium
CGACGGGAATTGCCGGCTTCTTTGGTGGCCCTGTTCACCGCATCTCACTTTCATCGAGGACCGTGCAGATGGGCTTCATCTCGGATACATCCTATGCGATGGCTGTTGATGAATTCAATGGAGACCTCTACGTTGCAAATGCAAAGAACTTCAGCGAAAACGGGTTGGTGAGTGTTTATTCGAACACGGGTGTATTGCGCAAACGATTCGCTGCACAGCGGGGACCAGGTGCGATTGCGTTCAGGCGTCGATGACAATGTGGTCCGTGCTCGTCTCTCATCTTGAATTCAGTGCCGTCCTTTCATATATTATCTCCCAATGAAAGCGAAGCTTGCACTTGAGAACGGAATGGTGTTTACCGGTGATGCCTTTGGTGCTGAAGGCGAGGTGACCGGCGAGGTCGTGTTTAACACCTCACTTTCTGGCTACCAGGAGATCTTCACAGATCCTTCCTACGCCGGCCAGATCGTGACGATGACCTATCCACTCATTGGCAACTACGGCATTAACAACGATGATATTGAATCGGCACAGCCAGAGGTTCGCGGCGTAATTGTGCGTGAGTACTTCGAGTACTACAGCAACTTCCGCGCGACAGAAAGCCTTGGAGCGTGGCTGCGTCGCCATCGTGTACTTGCAGTGCAGGGACTTGATACAAGAATGCTGACGAAACTCCTGCGTACAGATGGCGCGATGCGTGGTGTACTCTCCACGGTGGACATGGACGAAAAAAGTCTGCTGGCGAAAGTCAATGCCTCCGCGAGCATGCGCGGACTAGATCTTGCTACCGGGGTGAGTTGCAGAGAGCCGTATGATTGGGTTGGAATTGACTCTACTCCATTTGCCCTCAAGCCAGACGGTGCTAACGACCGGCAATTCAACGTCGTTGCGTATGACTATGGCATCAAGAGGAACATCCTTCGCAGGCTCACGAGCTATGGGTGCAAAGTTACCGTTGTGCCAATGAGTCTTCCCGCCGAAGAGGTGCTGAGTCGTAATCCCGACGGGGTATTCCTCTCGAACGGGCCCGGTGACCCTGCGGCAGTGAAGGCTGCGATCCAAAACATCCGGAAGCTAATCGGAAAGAAACCCATCTTTGGCATTTGTCTCGGCCATCAGCTCTCATGGCTTGCACTTGGAGGCAAGACGTTCAAATTGAAGTTTGGGCATCGAGGTGGGAACCATCCTGTAAAGCACCTGCTAACGAACAAGATTGAGATCACCTCACAAAACCATGGCTTCGCAATTGATCCTGAATCAATCACGTCGGACCTTGTTGAAGTGACGCACGTGAACCTGAATGATGGGACCAACGAAGGTTTCCGTCACCGCGAATTGCCGCTGTTCTGTGTTCAGTACCATCCGGAAGCATCCCCCGGACCCCACGATAGTGACTATCTGTTTCGCGATTTCATCAGAATGATGAAGACGGCCGCACCTGCGGTTCCTGTTGCCATCTAGGCAACTTATCTATCGTGCATGGCTATGGCATCCGGCTACAAAATCCTTCCTGAAGTCTACGATCGGTGGCAGCAATCGTACGGGAAGGATTTCAGCACACTGATCCTGCCGAAGCTTCTGCAAACGATCAAGATTCACAAAATTCCCACCTCCTCGCTTCTCGATCTGGCTTGCGGGACAGGCACACTTGCTGTGATGATGGCAAGGCGAGGATGGAAAGTGTTTGGGATCGATGCTTCGGAGGGAATGTTGCGTGAGGGAAGGACGAAAACAAAGGG
>DPLS01000172.1:2112-5091 GCA_003541875.1 Bacteroidota bacterium
AGTTGTTTTGAGTCGGTGTATGCCGCGCTTGCCCCCGGAGGGTATTTTATTTTTGATGTGAACAGCGAGCTGTGCTATAGGACTATTTGGCGGCAGACGGAGGTGATCCACGAGAAGGACTTCACGATGATTTTGGAGAATTCGTTTGACGTACCATCACGAATTGGGAAGAGCCGGGTAACTCTGTTCTTGCCAAGGGGCGGATTGTTTGAGAAGAAGGCCGAAACGGTTCGTGAGCGCTACTATCCGGGAGACGAAATTGCCTCACTTCTTGTGAAGGCAGGTTTTGACGTGCTCGAGGCCACCGACTTCAACTTCACCAATAACCCGCTTGTCGGTAATATAAAATCGTGGTGGGTTGCCGGGCGTGGGAAATAGTTGCCCCTCACGAAGCTATCAGAACAGGCGGTCAGTCCTGTCGATCACTAACCGCCTGTATCTTTCATTCTGAAGCGGATGACAACCTTGCTGCGAAGAGCGTGTGGGTTATCTACGCTGCCGCTGGTTTTCCCGGTTTATACAACTGTGCTATCATAGCTCCACAGACGACGAACTCTATCACACCGACCACCATGAAGATTGTCTGCGCGGCAGTTGACAAATTCCAATACACGAGGCCGTAGATATAGTTCGGGACGAAGATGAGCAGTCCTATCCCGAGACCATAGCGAATGCCGTGACCCATGCCTGGTTTTTCCACAATGGTTTTCGTGAAGATGAATGTGAACAGCGCCGCCGTTATGAGCCTCGAAAGATATGTAACGATCCTGCCGGTCATTGCATCCGGTACGGCTACGTTCTCTCCCTGCGGAGCAGGGATTGCCCACGGTTCAACTCCCAGGCGAATAAGAATGAAGGTGAAAATCGTCAGGATGACGAATACTGCAAGTGATGCGATTCCCCACTGTTTGACGTCCAGTTTGGTGTTCATGGTTCCTCCATTTGTGGTTGTTGAGTGAGTTCCCATCTACACGTACCTCTCATGGATCATTGTCTGATTTCGATCTCGTGTGAACCCGAGCCTCCGCAGAACGGGTTCGAGCGGGCTCTGCACGGGGCGCATTCCATCACAATGCTCGATCGTGATGGACTTCACCGGTCGAATGTGCTGCGGCAGCTTCAGCATCTCCACAAATATACGTAACGCATCAATCAAAATCTCCTCTGTTGTTTCAGCCAAGGTCCACAAACGACTGGCATAGTTCTCAATCAGGAAAATGGGCGTTCCCTCATGAAAAGCCACATAGTTTGCAGAAATTCGGGCAAATCGCAGGTCCTCCCCCGTTCGTTTTCCCGCTGGTAGGGGGAGGCCGGTTCCATATGGATTTGCCGGGTCACATGCATTGACGAGCAAGGGGGAGGACTCGCTGTTTCTTTTCGAGCGAACTCGGCGCAGCTCCTCGGCAGCAGCAGGAAGTGCGAACTGCATTCCCGAAAGTCCCTGGACGAAGTATCCACGTCTGATCTCGCCTCGCATCTCCATGTGTTGAAGAGCGGATGCGATGAGAGCCCAAGGAAGAAGGTTCTCGCGACGGTACAACTCCCTCGCCACAATCCCATAACGGTCGAGAAGTTGGATGGCCTGTTGATGGGCGCGCTCTTCAATTTCTACTTCCTCGCCCATGACGCCGGGCAAATGTGCGAGTGACCACCTGCCCGACCAGCCTGGCACCTGTTTGAGCGCCCTCCGCACCGTGCCCATGAGTCTTGCTTTGCGTGGATTGTGCCGTGGGTCGAGCATTTCAATTCGTTCGATCGGAACGTCCGATTCGATCCGCGGCAGCCGCTTCACATTCTGCAACTCACTGAACGAATCGTTGGTGATACGACCGGTCCAAAAGAGTTCCGCGATTCCTCTGTTTAATGCATCGAGCGAGAGTTGACTGCCCGCCCTGATGTCTGTGAAGAATGAGGCGCCGTGTTTTTCCAGGTGCTCCAGGATTCGACGCGCGGCGACGCTGAGCGCGGCTTCAGATTCCGGAGTGTGAGCATTGAGAAACAGGTTGCCCTCGCCTCTCTGGGTGCACTGCATCCTGCCGGAGCCTTTGCCGGTCCAGATGACTGTACCTGCGGCACTGCTCTGGTTGAGTAGCTCCTGTGAACAATCCCTCACTCGTGTTCGAATGATATCTCTCTCCCAAACTTCAGAAAGTAAGGGCAGTGCCTGAAGCTGCTCCAGACACTGCTGCAAACCAGCGCTTCCAACCAGTTGACGGTCGGAGTGAAGGTGTTGCCATCGAAATAGGAAATCTGTGAATTCCGTAAGAGAGGATGGCTGGATCTCCTTTCGAAGGATGCCAATCGTTTGCCGGTGGATGCGTTCCAGATTCGGTCGGTAGCACCATTGAAGTTGATCTACGTCCTTCTTGAGTCGGGCATGGATGACCTGGTCTGATGATGAGAGCTTCGTGAGCAGTCGTTCAACTCTCACGTCCTGTATGCCGTATCGGCTCGCGATCTGTTCGGAGGTTGTTGGGCCATGGTTCTGCAAATAGCGGAGGAGGATCATGGAAGCAACTCCATCCTCGTGCAGACCCTCGTACATCTCTATCTCTTCGCCGGCAATCCATCGCTCCCCGTTGCCGACCCGAGACTGGACCGCTCTTCCATTCGAACGTAATTTGTGAATGAACTCGGCCCCTCCGTCGAGGCAGCGATCGTCCATTTCTTCGTTTGTGAGGTCCCCGAGGCGCAGGAGGATTGCGAGCAATTCCTCGGGTGAACGGGCTTTGTACCCATCGGCCGTACGCTGAAGCTGTTGTTCAACGGCATCCACCGCCTCCGGTCGGAGAAGAGACGCGATCGATTCGGTGTCAATCACCTCTGAGAGAAGTTCTCTGTTAATGGACAGGTATTGGCTTTGTCGATCTTCTCGAGGCTGGTCCCATTCATACATGTACACGGCGACAAAGTCAAAGAGCATGCTTGCTGCGAACGGGGAAGGCACCTCCGTCTCCACGGTTTCGATGCTGATCGAGC
>DPLS01000092.1:0-4593 GCA_003541875.1 Bacteroidota bacterium
CCCCTTCATCGAGATCAAGCCCCAGAACAAAATTGGCCTGAAGGTAAGGAATATACCTCAGGATCATATTGACATGCTCGGATATCTCCAGCACCTTGTCATTGCCCTGCAGTTTTCCAGTGCGCGATTTCTCTCCCAACTCGTACCAGGATTCAATCCCGGGGAGAAGGGCTTTGAAGCCGTTGCGCTTCAGCCGAATGACATGGGGTTCGGAAAGAAGTGAGAGGCTGTTTTCCGCAACGAAGTCGATGCGATCTGCAGGTACTGCTTCCTCAATCGCGTTCATGTAGTTGTCAAATTGGACGCCAAAGTTCGGGTCGTGAAATGCAACGAGCGGTCGCTTGAACTTGGTCAACAGGAAAGCCAGGTCCTCCTTCATTACTCCCAGATCCAATGGTTGGTATGGCACAACTGAATCAATGCAGAAGCTGCATTGGTATGGACAACCCAAACTTCCGAGCATGGGGACCATTTTGAGGAGCGGTGCCTTCCTCAATGTCGATTCGACGAACTCCCATCGCTCACGCACTCCGGGAAGCGAGGAGGGCTGGCCTGCCGCTGACATGTGCACACCAATCGGACGGTTGGGGGCGCAGTCGGTCAGAACCTCATGAATGATCGATTTGTCAGTGAAGCCAAGTACATAGTCGAAGTACTTCTGGGCGTCCTGCGGGTAGCAGCGGGCATGGGGGCCACCGAGCACCGTCACGGCGCCGCGCGATCGGAATTGGTTGCTCAGAGCATACGCTACTTGCGCTGCCTCCGTAAAAGCACCGATGAAGACCAGGTCAACATTCTCCGGCAATTCATCGGCCAGATTTTCAAAGCCGGTGTAACAGAGATATGTAACATCGTGTCCTTCCTCTTGACACCAGACGGCAACCGCCTGGGGCATGATGCTTGCAAGGCTGGCATTCATGACACGCGCCCACAGCGCCCGCGTCGGACCTTTGCTGACGAGATCAATAATCCCGATACGTAACTTCCGCATGCTGCTCCCTGAGAGTTGTGTTATTTGAGGGTTACTTTGACCGTCTGAGCTTCCGCTTCTTGATTGCCTCTCTGACGATTCTCGAGAAGACAGACTTCGTCAGCTGATGGGAATAGATTTTCTCTTTGTCTGCAACAGCCTGCACCGTCTTGAAGAAGTCTTCAACGCTGGCATTTTTCAATATGAATCTCTCGACACCGCTTCGGACAAGTTCCAGAATTTCTTCTTCCACCTTTTCGGAACCGTGCTTGCCTGCAACCACATGTTTGTGGTCGGGATCCAGGGATGACTTCCGTCGCCTTGGTGTGTGAGAATGCAAAGCGCTTCCCTTTTTTGACAAGTGAGTACCTGCAGTTTGGTTGTCAACAACGTAAGTAGGATTACTGCGGGGATAAATAGCTCGAAAGGTTGAAAGAAGGACTAGACCCTTCGGGTGAGATGGGATTACTGCTTATAGCTGTCGTCGGTGTGCGCGAACCTGGCAATTTCCAGGCGCGTGTGCAGCGCAAGCTTTTCGAGGATGTTGTGAACGTGACTCTTTACCGTGTCAGTGGCGAGATGGAGCCGTTGAGCAATATCCTTGTTGCTCAATCCCTCCGCTATCAGTGTGACTACTTCTCGTTCCCGGGTGGTCATCTTCACTGAAGCAAACGGATTTCCCTTTCTCTTACGCGTGGCGTGTTCAACAATCTGAGAGAACAGCGACCCTGCCAGCGGAGGAGGCAGAACATTCGCCCCTTTTGCCACGGATCGGATCGTCCTCAGGAAATCGCTGAATGTCGCATCCTTGAGGACAAATCCAGAGACCCCTGCCTCTACGTACTGCACGAGTTCCTCCTGTACGGGAACGAGGTCCATCCCAATCACCCTTGCATCCGGTGCATTCTTCTTGAGTATTCCCAAGAGGCGAAGACTGTTTTGGCTGCGCAAGCCAAGATCCAGGAGAATCACGGTGGGCTTCACCTGTCGCGCCTGCATGACGGCATGACTGTTTCCCGGTGAAGCAACCACCTTGAAATCCGGCTGCTCTTTCAGCATGACGGTAAGCCCCTCACGCAGAAGGCGATTATCTTCAATGAGTAAGATGCCGATTCTTTTCATGCAGCGGAACGCTGGGAAGACCTGACCGGTATCTAGGGTCCAATTGTCACCCGTAGATTTCGAGAACAAGATAACAATTCGTACCGACGTTTTCAAATACTTGGATGCGTAAAAGTGTCTTGATGCCTTTCCTGCCTTTCATCGACCGTTTCCTCTTTGGAGTGGGAAACGATTGCTATTAGTGGAGATTAAGCCTAGCTTACTTCAGCGAGAATTGTGCTCGCGGAATTCGTTTCGCAAAACAGCGTACGTCGTCGGCCTGCCTCAATACACCTCCCCTGCGCTGCTTCTTCATGCTCATACGAAACGCTTCACTACCGAATTGTGGCTAGGTATAGAAAGGAGCTCCAATGATTGCTGCGCGTCAGGTGTGGGGGATTATTCAAGGACATGTGCCGAGAAGACAATGGGTGTCATCAGAGGATATCTATGCGATTGTGGAATTGCACGGGGAGCTCGATGACGAAGACAGGGAACCGCGGTCTCCCGGATCGATCACGCCAAGATGGAAAACCCTTGTCCGTACCGTTCTGACGAACCGGGTAAAGAAGGGAAGGATCCAGTCCCGAAAGCGACACCTTCAGAGCTAATAGACTGGCGCACCGATTTACAGAACGATCATGGTTCGTCCATGTCGTAGGAGATGCGAATACAAGAGCTTGAATGAGAGTAACGTGGTTGGGGTCGAGAACGGCCCAAGGGACGCCAGACATCGAACGTCTCTGCGTCAAATAGACACGGCAACATACTCTAACCTTGGAACCCTGCTCAGGAGGCAGGGTTTTGTGTTTGCAGTGGCGCGTTTGAGGCCCGATGACCTACAGAGCGAATGCTCTGTGTACGGCCATGGCCAGTTCAGAATATGTGGAGTACTTCATCCCTTTGATGATCTCCCATACCGTCTCTTTATTGACGTTGAGGAGGCGGGCAATAGAAACCGCGTCACTAATAGTTGTTTCCTTCATAAATCCTGTTTCCGAACATGGTTGATGTGGTTATGTTAGAACATCTCGATCAATTCGCCGGCAGGTGTTACATACACGTCGCCCACGTGCTCAAACAGCATGTAGCTGCAGTAGGTACAGCAGATCCCGAGCTTATGATCATTATCGAAAATCGGAACGAAGTGATGAACCTGAGCGACAGGGCAGCGGCCAGAATCGTCATATTCTGAGTTTCTTGAGTCTTGAGTTTCAAACATAGAGCGAACTCGTTTGAACGGAGCAGCAAACTTGCTCCTTGAATTCAGATCTAACGTCCTTCTTTATCCTGTTGCCAGTCGGGACCTGATTCCTGAGTAGTCAAATCCGTCGTTGGCTCGGCGAACTGTCTAGCAAGTCGTCGACCATCTGGGCTGTTGGAAGTCGTTGACAAGTCTTCTGGGGCCTGTTCGATTGAGCGGAGCGATCCCACTCGATCGTTCATCCTGTAATCTGATTGCTCGTGGGGTGAACTTCCCCTTGGGTGTTTTGTTTGAGAATGGACCAGCTGCATACTGAGCATCTCCTTGTGAATGTCGATAATCTCATTGTCGCTCATACTCTCGCTTCATCCTAGCTGCAAAAGTCAAGGCCTGTTGTTTATCAAGAAACCAATCGGATGAAATCCGCTTCTTGAACCACATGAATCTTCTCCACCGCCGGACGACACATGAGCCTGGATCTGAGTCCCGGCGAGTAAGTTCAATCAGACAATCTCTAGCGTCTGATATGACAATGATGTCTTGCATAGTCATCACGAGGACTCATCGCGTACCGAAGATTGAAGCATATGGCATTCGTCGCGTCGTCCTGTGGAATCGCACAGTCTTCAGCCTAGTCCGTTGGGGTGCAGCGGTATCGACGTGCTGCGCGAAGGACACAACGTAACCATCCGGGTCTGTTACGGTAAACAGCCTGTTACTCCACAACTCGGGTTGTGGGCCTTTGATTGTTAGGATTCCTTTTGTTTCTATTTCGGCAAAGAGATCGTAGACCCTTTGGGATTTTTTTATGTTGAAACAAAACTCAACCCCAACTCCGAGTTTGCACTTCCCCACGTCCTCGATTCTTTGCGACGTTTGGACATCCTTCATTAGCGAAAGGACGATTAGCGTTGAATCGACTCCGACAGATGCACGGACGATCTCTCCGTTTTCAAGAGTATGCTGTTCTGTCGTTTGAAACCCGAGTATCTTCGTATAGAAGTCCAGACTCTTCTGCATGTCTTTGACTTTGATGATGGGCACCATTGTGCTATTCCTGAGTCCTGTTGTGATATGCTACTCCTTAGAATGTTGAAACGTGGGACTCATTGGCGTGTTACTATGCCAAGAATACTGTAGAATCGGCGTTACATGGCGAGGCGGGGTTGACTCCTGACGAACGCTGTTTACGGGACGAGCTTTGGAGAATCATGCCCTCGAATGGCGAGCACGGTGGGCCAAAAGTTGGTGCATTAATGTGGACGTTTTAGTCCTCAATAGCAAGGCATTTAGTTTATTTGTTTCTGTCGCCCAGCGC
>DPLS01000092.1:4909-7007 GCA_003541875.1 Bacteroidota bacterium
ACGTTTTTCTGAAACATCGTAACTTGAAACTACGTTAAACACAGCGGGGAGAGTCTTTCTCCCTCCCGTCCGTTCTTTTTCCCGTTGACTATCCACCTCACAAGGAACCTTTTGCCATGAAATTGCTTTGCCTTGTTGCGTTCTTCTTATTCACAACAACAACTGCTGCCCAAGAGTACAAAGGAGAGATCTCCGGCACTATCATCAACTCCAAGACGCTTGAGCCGATTCCGAGTGTCCATGTGGTGGTGAAGGAGAAACCCACCGTGGGAGCGGCGACAGAAGCCAACGGCTCGTTTCGCATTCATGGCCTGGATGTTGGGACGTACAGCCTGAACATCTCCGCGATTGGGTACGTCTCGCAGGTGATGACCAACGTCGTTATTACAACAGGGCGCTCCACCCCTCTCCTCATCAAGCTGGATGAGACCACAATCGAAATGGGAGAGGTGACGGTGGAGGCGAACTACTTCAGCCGCGGGCAACAAATGAGTCCTGTGAGTGCAAATGTCATCGACCGCTCAGAAGTCCTGCGCTCCCCCGGCGGTGTGCAGGATGTCCAGCGAGTGATCCAGAATCTTCCCGGCGTCGCCAGCTCAACCGACAATATCAACGAACTCATTGTGCGAGGTGGAGCGCCATTTGAGAACCTGACGGTCATGGACAATATGGAGATCCCTTCCATCAATCACTACTCCAACCAGTTTAATTCTGCCGGCCCGATCAACATGGTAAACGCCGACATGATTGAGGATGTCCAGTTCTCCGCCGGAGGCTTCCCGGCGCAGTACGGCGACAAGTCCTCGTCAGTGATGAACCTGACGGTGCGTGAAGGAAACCGGAACGTCGCATTCTCCTCCAAAACCGGATTCACCATGGCAGGCATAGGAACGGTTGTTGAAGGCCGCCTCGATGACGGACGGGGCTCGTATATCTTCTCGGCACGCAACAGCCTGCTCCAGATCATCGATAAGCTTGTCGGCCTTTCCTCGATCTCCCTCACCGCAGTCCCCAAGTATTGGGACACGCAATCGAAGATCGTGTACGACCTCTCCAACTCACAGAAGTTGATGCTGAACTTTCTGTATGGCGACAGTCGAATCAATATCGAAGGCGATCCAACAGAAGAGGATCCTGAGCGCAAGAACATCATTGACTCGTCGAGCGTTGAGACTGTCTATCCAATCACCAAGCAGTACGCGGCCGGATTGACTTTAAGGAGTTTGTGGGGGAAGAATGCGTACTCGCTCTTCACGGTCTATTCCTCCGGAACGAAGACGAATGTTGACGTCAGGGAGGATTTCGCCAGCAGGGTGCGCGGCCCGAACGGTGAGGTGCTCGAGTACAGCATACTGAACTCCCGAACTGTGTTCTCCAACGAGTCGAAGGAGTCGTTTCTTGGAGCGAGGGGGGATCTTGTGTATCAGCTTAGCCCGCAGCATGAGATCTCTGCCGGGCTTCAAATCCGGACTGCACAACAATGGAGGAACGATGTCTTCATCGAAGCCGATACCTCAAGGTTTGACCTGAACGGCGACGGCACATTCGAGACCGGACCCATTGTTGTTCCGCGGTACGATTTCCACCAGAATCTCGGGTTCGGCAACTCAAGCCTGTACAATGCCTATGCCAGCGACAAGTTCAAGATCACACCAGAGCTTTCTCTCACGCTTGGTGGGAGGTACGACCACTTCACCTACTCGGGCAGTGGCCAATTCTCCCCACGCGGAAGTATCTCATACCAGCTCGTGCCCCAGCAAACCACGCTCACCTTCGCCACCGGTATGTTTTATCAGACACACCCGTTCCCGTACTACAGCGATAGGGAGAATATCGGTTTCAATAAGTCTCTCGATAACATGAGAGCCACGCATTACGTTCTGGGTTTCGAGCATATCTTCGGTCCCGGCTTGAAGATGAGCATCGAGACGTACTACAAGAAGTACGATCGTGTTGCTGTTTCAGAGGACTTCGTCTACTCAGCGATCGACACATTTTGGTCGGATCGAATGCTGACAACTGGTGAGCGGTTTTCATATGGAGCTGAGTTCTTCCTTGAGCAGAAACAGGTCAAAGATCTCTTCGGGACGATTAGCGT
>DPLS01000092.1:7300-7496 GCA_003541875.1 Bacteroidota bacterium
ATTCCGAAGCAAGTCGAGACCTACCCATCGGAGTACGACTATCCACTCATCGTCACGCTCATTGGGGGCAAAGTTGTAAAGGGAGTCCGCGACTGGTTGAACGATTCGCCGTTCTTCCTGAAGTACCCCTCCTATGTCCTGCCTTTCTCCAACGAGATGGAACTCAGCTTCAAGTACCGGTATCAGACCGGACGTC
>DPLS01000234.1 GCA_003541875.1 Bacteroidota bacterium
CAAAGAACGCCCGCGGGATGGAGACCCGCCATTTTGCAGAGATCCACAACCGCCTCGGTGTGACCCGCCCGGCGAAGCACGCCACCCTCAAGGGCGCGCAACGGAAAAATGTGTCCCGGCCTGGCAAGGTCAGTTGGCTTCGTATCTGGATTCACGAACGCGCGAACTGTTGCGGCACGATCACTAGCCGACACTCCCGTTGATGTCCCGTGGATGTAATCGACTGAGACAGTGAACGGCGTCTCATGGAGAGATGTATTGGTGTCTACCATCAAGTCGAGACCTAGCTCCTTGGCCCGTTGCGAGAGGAGTGGGGCGCAAATAATCCCCCGACCGTTCTTCGCCAAAAAATTTATTACACTTGCATCGACGAACTCAGCAGCACAAACGAAGTCACCCTCGTTCTCGCGGTCTTCATCATCGACGACGATCAGGATCTTGCCTTGCCTGAAATCCTCAAGCGCATCCTCAATTCTGCTGAAGCCCCTCGGTTCGTGCCCTGTTGGTATCATGGTCGCCCTCAGACTTGTGCCAAGCTAGAACTTGCCAAAATGCTATTTGTTCTCTCTCGTTTCTGGCTCGCCTTCTTTCAAGATATTGCCAATTGCAGAGCGATCAAACTTCATCTTCACGTTGTCGGACACCTGGAGGAGGACAGTCTTGTCGTCCAAGCCAGCCACCGTTCCGTGCATACCACCTGCCGTGACAACCTTGTCCCCCTTCTTCACCGCATCCAACATCTTTTGTCTATCCTTCTGACGTTTCTGCTGCGGCCGCAGGATCAGAAAATAGAAGATTGCAATGATCAATCCGAACATCACCAGCGTGCTGATCAACGAACCCTCGGAAGAGCCTCCCGATGCGGGTGCCATAGCGTAGACCAAATGTGTCAATGTATCCTCCAGTTTAGTTTTCGAAGAAAGAAGTGTTACTCAGATTCACTCAATGGTAATGTCAGGCTTTCAAGCATCTTTGCCTTCCACTCGGCAAACCGATCCGCCAGAATCATTTCCCGCGCTGTCTTCACAAGCCAGAGATAGAAGTGCAAGTTGTGTATCGTTGCCAACTGCAGCGCCAGGATTTCCTGAGCTTTGAACAGGTGCCTTATGTAAGCCCTCGTGAAATGCCGACAGGTGTAGCAAGGACACTCAGAATCAGGAGGTGCCAGATCAGCGGCAAACGCAGAATTCCTCATGTTCAATTTGCCCCTCCTGGTAAACAAGACTGCGTTTCGACCGTTCCGAGTAGGCAGGACACAATCGAACATGTCAATTCCCCGATCAATGGACTCCAGGATGTTCTCAGGAGTCCCCACCCCCATGAGGTACCTTGGTTTCTCATGTGGCAGAATCGCAGTGCTTACTTCTGTCATCCTGTACATAAGATCTACCGGTTCTCCAACCGACAGCCCTCCAATTGCATACCCATCAAAACCCATCCCTACAAGTGCCTCTGCCGACCTCACCCTTTGCGACTCATAGGTACCACCTTGGACAATTGCAAACAAGCTCTGCTGTTTGAGGTACTTAGGAGAAGTACTCTCCATTCGTTTCTTCGCCCGTTCTGCCCACCGAATCGTCATCTCATTCGAACGAGCAGCGTAGCCCTCCTCACAGGGATACGGCGTGCATTCGTCCAGTACCATCAGGATATCGGAGCCCAAGGATCGCTGGATATCAATAATTCGTTCGGGTGTAAATAGGTGAGCAGAGCCATCAATATGCGACTAGAACTGAACACCTTCTTCCGAGATCCCACGCAGGTCAGACAAGCTAAAGACCTGATACCCGCCACTATCTGTGAGTATGGGATGGTTCCATCCGACAAACTGATGAAGCCCACCAGCCCGCTCGATGAGATCGGTTCCAGGCCTCAAGTACAGATGGTACGTATTGCCAAGAATGATCTGCGCCCCAACCTCCTCCAACTCACGGGGCTCAATTGCCTTCACCGCTCCTTGGGTACCGACGGGCATAAAAATCGGAGTTGGGACTTCTCCCCGCTCCGTTGAAATGATGCCCGCACGTGCCTTCCCATCGGTATGTAACAGCGTGTACTTCAACGATTCAATGTAGCCAAATGGGATAGGAAAATCAAACAGGCTTGTTGGTAGGTGCGCTCCTTCGTCTCCCAGCGAGCTCATAGGCCAAGAACAGAAGAGCCCCCAACGAATCCGCTACAACGTCGAGAACATCCGCAACGCGATTTGGCACAAATGACTGATGGAACTCATCTGACAAGCCAAATAGGACGCTGAGCAGAAGCGCACCGGTCAAAGCCCGACTTGCAATCCTAGGAAACCTCTTCTGATAACTGAGCGCTCTAAACGCAAGGGCACAAAATACGAAGTAGACGATGAGGTGAACAGCCTTGTCGGCTGGGATGAATTTCAACTCGGGGAGCGTGATGCTGGGAATTGAAGAGGCGACGAAAATCAGCACCGCCCATAAGATCGCTGGCAATTGATCGGAAGTAAATCCATGCCTCTTAAGGAGTTGGATCATCCTTCTTCCAGCATCTTGAAGGCATCCGGGACGCGGTCAAGAATATCCATTGCCATGACGGATCGTTGACCAAGCTCTGAGGCAGCCAGGTCGCCAGCGAGCCCATGCATGAATACGCCAGTGTATGCTGCCTCGATCGGGAGCATGCCCTGGCTTAGGAGGCTTGCAACGATCCCGGTAAGGACATCTCCCGATCCAATTGTCGCCATTCCCGGATTTCCTGTCGAGTTCAGGTAGACCTCCCCTTGTGGAGTTGCCGTTGCAGTGGGCGAACCTTTCAGGCAAACAATGCTCTTGAGCAAGCGTGCAGCTTCTCGGCTTGCTTGTGACCTCAGCATCTCGATAGTTGAGCCATCCTTCCCAACGATAGCGCCGAGTTCGCCCGTATGGGGAGTCAAGATTGTGCTGTGCTTTCGGCTGGTCACTACTCCAGGATT
>DPLS01000283.1 GCA_003541875.1 Bacteroidota bacterium
TCTGTGTCTTCGGGGTCCATCATACCGCCAGGAAATGAGACTTGACCTTTGTGTGTTTCTACCAGTTCGGTACGCTTTGTAAAGAGCAGCTCCGGAGTCGGGGTTCGGAAGATTATCGGCACGAGAACGCCGGCTCTATTGTACCCACTCATCGATAGCGACTTGCGGAGGTTGTTTCCAGCGTACGTTGCGAGCCTTGCGCGAAGCTCGACAGTAGAAATGGCATTCATCGTGGATTGAATATAGGAAATCAGGAATAAACCGCAACGTGTGTGACCATCTTGTCGATTGCAACTGCCCATGGACTCTCGTATATTGGCATAGACCAAAGAGCTATAAACCTACCACGGAGAGCGTGTGCGAAAAATCCTGCCAGTCATAGGTGTTGTCATAATTGTTGGAATCCTCTATCTCGACGCTTTCGGTTGGGGATCGAATGGACACCGGTTCATCAACCGCAACAGTGTCTACCACTTACCCAACCAGATGCAGCTATTCATTCAGGACAGTTCGTTCTTTGCCCTCCACGCTTCGGATGCGGACGGTCGGGTGAACTCCAGTGATACCAGCCTGTATGCCGAGGCCCCCCGACATTATCTTGACATTGATGACTACCCGAACTTCCATAACCTTCCCCACAGTCTTGATACGCTCATTGCTCTCTACGGATGGGAGCGCGTGAAGGATAATGGAACTCTTCCATGGGCGACGATGTGGAACATGGACTCGCTTGTCAACCAACTGCGTCGCGGCGATTGGACGCGCGCATATCTTACAGCGTCTGACATCGGCCACTATGCCGGTGATGCCCATCAGCCGCTCCATAACACCTGGAATTACAATCCAGGCGGCCTCCACTCGCGTTACGAGTCCACGATGCTCAGCCCGACGTACTATCTCTCCCAATTGTACATTGTGCCCGATTCTGTTCACTATGTGAGTAGCAGAATCAACTTCATCTTCGACTACATCCTGCACTCCAACAGCGTGGTGGATACAGTGATTCACGGCGACACGTATGCCAAAGCCATTTCCGGCTGGAACGGAAGTGGCACTGCGCCAGCAGCATACTATACAGCTTTGTGGGACTACACACGTGTCATGACTCTCGATCAAATGCAGCGGGCAACAGAAACGCTTGCCAGCCTTTGGTACACCGCGTGGGTGGATGCGGGATTGATTCTGCCTACCGGTGTGGAGGCGCCACCGCTGACAAGAGCTATGGAGTTTTCCCTTGCACAGAACTATCCTAATCCATGCAATCCTACAACCACAATATCGTATACGCTTCCAGTCGGGGGCACTGTTTTTCTCAAGGTGTTTGCACTTGATGGAAGAGAAGTGGCAACGCTCGTCAGCGAGAACCAATCGGCGGGTCGGCAGCAAGTTGTCTTTGACGCTTCTCGTCTTGCAAGCGGCGCGTATGTGTATCGCCTGCAACTTGGTGGCTTCGCTCAGACAAAGAAACTTCTTCTCCTGAAGTAGGATGCCTCTGCACCGCTCTTCCCTACAATGAAGAAAACCAAGTCGACAACGACCACGCTCCACATCAGGAACATGGTGTGCAACCGGTGCATCAAAGTGGTGCGCGAGGAGTTGGTGAAGCTTGGCCACGATGTCCACACTATTGTGCTTGGTGAAGTCGTTGTTGCTGGCGAACCGGCAGAAGCGGCAATCAGGAAAATCAAGTCTGTTCTCGAAGAGAACGGATTCGAGCTGATTGAAGATCAACGGGCAAAAACGATTGAGAGAATCAAACAAGTAGTCCTGAAGCTCGTGCGGAGAGACGCCGAGAAGGAGCCGCTCGGCGTGAAGTACTCTGAGTATATCGCACGAGACATTGGCAAGGACTATCATGCTCTCAGCACGCTCTTTTCATCTGTCGAGAACATCACCATTGAGCGCTTCATCATCCTCCAACGTATCGAGCGGGCAAAGGAACTTCTCAAGTACGGTGAGTTGACGCTCAGCGAGATCTCGTACACACTGGGCTACAGCAGTGTGCCACATCTCTCGAATCAGTTCAAGAGTGTAACAGGTTTGACGCCGAGCCATTTCAAGAAGATGGTAGACAACACGCGCCTGCCGCTCGACAAGGTTACTTCCACGGCCAGCAAGCCGAGAGCGGACTCAAACTAGAACGTCATTGCGAGGAGCGTTTCTCAGCGACGAAGCAATCTGACCGGATGCTGAGTGAATCAGATTGCTTCGCTTCGTCCTTGAAATCGGACTGTGCTCGCAATGACAGAAAGCGAAGTTATGGCCAAAGACTACGATCCCCGCATGCATTCTGCAGAGCACATCCTGAACCAGACCATGGTGCGGATGCTGAATCGTGGACGTTCGTTCAGCGCGCACATCGAGAAGAAGAAATCCAAGTGCGACTACCACTTTGAACGCGACCTGACAAAGCAAGAAATCAACGAGATTGAAGGCCGGGTGAACGAGGTGATTGCCGCGAACCTGCCGGTGACGGAGGAATTCATGTCTCGCTCCGACGCAAGCCAGCAATTTAACCTTACCAAACTTCCGGATGATGTGGGCGACACGCTACGCATCATTCGCATCGGTCACTACGATGCATGCCCGTGCCGGGGAGAGCATGTCCGCTCGACGAAAGAGATAGGAGGATTTACAATCCTCTCCACGTCATTCGAGAATGGCGTGTTGAGGGTGAGGTTTAAGGTAGTAGACGTTTGCCCTGGCGGATGACCCCGGGTTACATTTCCCATCTTTTCGCAAATCTAACAACCTTTCTGCCTCCAAGCCTGAATCCGAGATCCCATTCTTGACTGGGGCACGTTGGTCCCTATAACTCTTTCCCAAAAACCTGTAACGCTCTCTGCCTTCTGCGTCGTATATTGTGGGTAGACCTCATCCAGAACATAATGGAATATTGTCATGAAGAGTGTTGACCTGAAGATCGAAGGCATGACCTGCGGCCATTGCGTGATGCACGTGAAGAAGGAACTGAGCAAGCTCTCCGATGTGAAGATTGAGGACGTGCAAATCGGAAAGGCGCGAGTACAGTACGATGAGACGAAAGTAGGACCGCAGGATTTTGTCCGTGCCATTGATGAGGCCGGTTACCGGCTGGTGACATAGGGGGTCGATTGTCGCGGATCCTAAAGGATTAGGCGTTCGTTTATGATGACCGAACCAGAGGTCCCGAAATCGGCGGCGGTGTGCGGTGGCAAAACAATCCCGGATTGCGATTTCAGTGTTTACTGCTCTTTGGTCCGGTACTGAAATCGTATGAATCTGAGTGCGGCATAATCGGTGCCGTGCGTTTCGATTTCGGAAGTTCTCTTTGGTTACTTTCTCTTCAAAGAGAAAGTGACAAACATCGAATAGGTCTGGGTCGTAATGAAAGAGCGAATAATAGATCGATCATAAACATCTTCAATAGCCATGAGCACGGTGAACAAGATTCTTACTGAACTAAAAGCCCATGCCAACCCAAAGAACGTTGAAGGGATGGCAAGGTACGGAATTACAGCGAAGAAGGCTTTTGGCGTCTCGGCCCCCGTTCTTTATAATCTCGCAAAGAAGATAGGCAAGGACCACAAGCTTGCGGGAGGGCTGTGGAAGAAGGAGATCCTGGAGACCCGAGTCCTTGCAGCTTTCATCGAGGAACCGGAGCGGGTTACGCCAGCACAAATGGATATGTGGGTGAAGGATTTCGACTCGTGGGCCGTGTGTGATGGTGTCTGTCTGCACCTCTTTGTGAAGACACCTCATGCGCACAAGAAAGCAGTTCGGTGGAGTAAGGATGGACGAGAGTTTGTGAAGCGGGCGGGGTTCGCGCTGATGGCATGTCTCGCCGTTCACGACAAGGAGGCGAGCGATAGAGAATTTGAGAAGTACTTTGCCTTGATCCGTCGGGCGGCTGTTGACGAGAGGAACTTTGTGAAGAAAGCGGTGAACTGGGCTTTGCGTCAGATCGGGAAACGCAATGCATTGCTCAACAAGAAAGCGATCCGGGTTGGCGAGAAAATTCGGAGGATTGATTCAAAGAGCGCCCGCTGGATAGCGGCTGATGCACTCCGCGAGCTGAGGAGCAGTTCCGTCCAGAGGAGATTGAAGAAGTGAACGAGACGGGATACATTCAAACGCTCTCCTTGCCCGTCGAAGGCATGACGTGTGCGAGCTGTGTTGCACGGGTGGAGAAAGCGTTGAAGAAGGTTGACGGAGTACAAAAAGCAGCCGTAAACCTCGCTACAGAGAAGGCAACAATCGTGTTCGATCCGTCGCACGTGAATATCACACAGCTAAAGAAGGCAGTGGACGACGCGGGGTACTCACTTGTTGTACAAGAGTCAAAAGCGAGCACTTCATTCGGGGAAGAATCCTCGTCGAAAGATACTGCATACCGACTACTGAGAAAGGAATTCGTCTTCAGTCTTGCACTGACTGTTCCTATCATGGCTTTGAGTATGCTGAGTATGTTCGAGTCATACGCCGAATGGTCACCGCTGACAATGGAAGATACCAACAAGTTTCTACTGCTTCTTGCAACCCCTGTCATGTTTGTTTCGGGACGGAGATTCTTTGTCGGCTTCTGGAAAACGGTGAAGCACCTCACTGCTGATATGAACACGCTCGTGGCGGTAGGTACGGGTTCAGCATTTCTGTACAGCACTGTGGCTGTTTTCTTTCCAGACTGGCTTGGTCACGCTGGACACATCGGGCATGTCTACTTCGACACGTCAGCAACAATCATCACGTTGATTCTTCTCGGGAAGCTTCTTGAAGCTACAGCGAAGAGCCGCGCATCAGATGCCATCAAGACACTACTCCGTTTGCAGCCCAAGACTGCATGTGTGATCCGTGATGGTTCAGAGCGAAGCATCTCTCTGGAGGAAGTTACCGTGGATGATGTTCTCGTCATCAGGCCCGGCGAGAGGATTCCTGTTGATGGCGTCATCATGAAGGGCTCAACGACGCTTGATGAATCGATGATTACAGGGGAAAGTCTCCCGGTAGAGAAGAAAGTGGGCGACCGGGTTGTTGGCGGGACAATGAACAAGAACGGTAGCATTGAGTTTCGGGCGACGGCAGTCGGCAAGCACACGGTGCTTGCGCAGATCATCAAGTTGGTGGAGGATGCACAGGGTTCAAAAGCTCCGATTCAGAACCTTGCAGACAAGATCGCGGCAGTGTTTGTTCCTGCTGTTATCGGAATCGCGTTGTTGACATTTGCGCTCTGGTACTTCGTTGGAGGCATTGGCTTCACTGATTCGATGATATACTTCATCGCAGTGCTCATCATTGCGTGTCCATGTGCTCTCGGGCTTGCAACTCCCACTGCTATCATGGTTGGGACCGGCCGTGGCGCACAGATGGGAGTGCTGATCAAGAATGTGGAAAGTCTTGAACGTGTCCATAAGGTGAAGACGATCATCCTAGACAAGACCGGAACAGTCACTGAAGGGAAGCCAAGCGTGACTGATGTTGTGGCGTTCAATGGTTTTGATGAGGCGGCAATTCTCCGGACTGCGGCATCACTGGAAAACAAATCCGAGCATCCGCTCGCCAAGGCAGTTGTTGAGTATGCATCATCAAAGGACATTTCGCTCGTTGATGTTGATTCATTTACGTCGATGGCAGGCTTCGGTGTGACAGGAGTTCTTGAGGGGAATCCTGTCATGATTGGCAATGCTGCGCTTCTCAAAGAGCGTTCCGTCGAAAATGCCGTGGGGAGAGATGTTGCCGAGAAACTGGCGGGCGAAGGGAAGACTCCGGTCTTCGTTGTCATCGATGGGGAGATTGCCGGGCTTATTGCTGTTGCTGATACAGTCAAGCCAACTTCTCCTGGCGCGGTCAGGCGACTGCATGAGATGGGTATCGAGGTTGTCATGATGAGCGGAGACAACAGGCAAACAGCGGACGCGATTGCGCGTCAAATAGGCGTCGATCGAGTGGAGGCTGAGGTACTTCCGCAGGATAAGGCCGCCCATGTCAGAGCAATCCAGACGAGCGGGAACGTCGTCGCAATGGTGGGTGATGGCATCAACG
>DPLS01000407.1 GCA_003541875.1 Bacteroidota bacterium
CAGACTTGGAAATACAAGCTCTTTCGTCGAGGGGAAGGGGAGCTTCTGGAGTCGGAAGAGTATTTTCCTCAAGGCTTGCATCAGAAGCTTAATCAGCTATCAGTTTGTCGTGTAAAAAAAAGGATGCCCAGTCCCCAAGAGAGGACTGGGCAAAACAACTTGCAGCAAGTGCCTGGTGCGCTTTAGGGTCTTGGCATGTCAGGAATCGTCGCGACGCCACTTCGGGGTCTAGGCATGTCGGGAATAGTAGCCACGCCGCTTTTTGGCCTCGGCATATCAGGAATTGTAGCAACTCCACTTTTCGGCCTTGGCATGTCAGGAATCGTTGCAACGCCACTCTTCTCACCAGCGGTAAGCGAGATGGCATAATTGGTTGAGGCAACGACAATGAGTGTCATCACAATTGCTCTGAAACGTTTCACTATCGTGGTCATGTTGTTCTCCTTCTAGTTGGGTGAGTAATGTCTGAACTTAGGAATGCTGCCTGGGTTCAATGTATCCATGAAGAATCGTTGTCGCCTTTTCCCCCCAGTTCAGTTCTGGTGCTAGAACTCTCTGATTTCACCTCAGATTTGCTTGAAACGACACAGACCTGCAACTATTCTCGCAGAAAATATAATATAGTCGCAATTGAATGTCAAGAAAATACTTCAAAAAAAATTGCCAAATGACAATATGTCTAAACAGTGACAGAAACCACAATTCTGGCCAATTTTTGAAAATTTCTGCGTCTTTTTCTTGACATTGGGAGTGAAGCCTATTTATATTGCATCGTCGAACAGAAATGCACTTTGACTGGTAAGGAGAATGGGAAAAAGACTCCTGCTGCTTTGGCTTGTATCAGAAATTATCTTCTTGGCGAGCCTTTTTGCTTTTGGGCATGAGGAAGTCAGTACTATTGCAGTCATTAGCTACTCGATCCAATGGCTGCTCTTTCTCTTATGTGCCATGATCTTCCGCCATGAGCCGATTCGAAAAAACAAATTTATCTTCTTGAACTTTTCCGTGTTCTTTTCTGTATCGATTCTGTTTCACATATACAACTTTCTCGGCGATCGGTTTGCGCGCATGTATTTCAATCAGTATGTTTCCTTTGGGGTCTATTTCTTCCTATTGGCTTTTGCCTTGGTCTATCTTTCCATCGATGCATTGTTCAGGGATTTCAAAGTACTCTACAAATACGTTTTGGCAGTGACTATCGTGGGGGGATGCTTCCTCTACTACTACCATGGGTACTTTGAGAATCCAAAGTACCTCTATTCGACGAATGACGCCAAGACTTTCAAGGCGATTGATGAAGCGCGGAATGCATATTTGAAGCAGAACGGGACGGAACCAACGGTTGACGTACTCGCACAAACTGCAGACCTGAAACTGTGGAAGGATGGAATACCAATCGGAACACTCTATCCCCACGAGAGGGTAAGAGTTGTGACCGAGTTCTACCCTTACCTCTTTGGATCAAACTATATCGTTCTTTTGTGGAGACCGCTCTACTTGAATACGATATACATGTGTGTGTTGAGCATTGGATTCATTCTTCTTTTTTTTGGATACCAATACATGAAGGATCCGCCGCAAGGGGCGTATATCGACAAGATCATGTTTCTTTTTTTGGTTTTTTGTACGATGGAGATCATGCATGCATGGAGTTTTATCAAGAGCGTCGAATGGCAGACCTTCTATGAGTTGGTGAACATCGGGTATGCCGTGTCGCTATTCTTGCTACTGTTGATTGGCGTGTTCTTCGCACTGCGATTGCGGTTCATCCGCTCGGTACGAGGTGAATTCTACGAGCAAGAGATCTCAGTTAGTCCGGCCAATGTAACGAGGTGGCGAGATGCATTGGATGATCTTCTCGTTGCTCACTTCTTCAACCGGAAAGCCATTGTGGGTAGGCTGTTCGTTCGCCAGAAGACCTGAAACTTCAAGGGAGTTTGACTGGAACGGAATTTTTCAATCTACTAGATGTTGATGGAGCCATTTTTCTATGAACAACAAGACTGATAACAAGCGATTGTTTGAAGCCGAGGCATTCGCTTATCCGATTGTGGGCAAGAGTGGTGCGGCTGAGCTTCTACGGGAAGAAATCGTAAGGCTGTCAAAGACCCGCAAGGATGTTCTCGTTGTTGGCGAAGCCGGCGTTGGCAAGGGTGCCGTTGCCAAAGACATCTCGGGACAGACTAAACCTTTCCATTCAATCAACCTGTCAGTAATGGATGATAAGGAATTGGAAGCAGCGTTGTTCGGGTATGACCGAGGGGTGGGAGGACTGCCATCCACATCGAAGAGAGGGCTGTTCGAGCAGGCCAACGGCGGAACAGTCCTGATTGAAGAGATCGAAGAAGCGAGCTTTCGGAATCAGCTGAAGATCTTGAGTTTCGTGAATGAAAGGATGACTCGTAGAATCGGGGCCGAAGCACAGGAGCGAGTGGACATCCGTTTGATTCTGACGATGAAGGCTGATCCAGCAGAGCTTGTCGAGAAACGGAAGCTCCTTGATGAGTTGTACGCGAAGATCCAAGATTTTGAGCGTGTAGCGATTCCACCCTTAAGGCAACGCCCAGAGGACATCCCGCTCCTGATCAAACACTTTGCAAACGAGATTTCGAAGGAGCTTGGGATCGGCGACCTTGTCATCGACATCAATGCGATTGATGTTTTGGTGCGCCAGCCCTGGCGGGAGAACATTCGCGAACTGAAAGCCGTTGTTGACAAGTGTGTCTTGTTCTCGAATGAAGGACGGTTCATGTTGCCTCCTGAGTTGGTCGATGAGAAGACCGAGGTCGTCAAGATGATCAACAACATTATGGCAGGACAGGAGTTTGTACTGGACAAGTCGCTCGATGTTATCGAGAAGGGCATTATTGAGAGAGCGCTCGACAGATTTGGATTCAATCAATCAAAGGCGGCTCAGTTTCTTGGCATGACCGAGCAAACGTTCCGGTACAAACTCAAGAGACTGGGGATTGCGAGCGCGCGAAGTCGGGTGTGATGAGACTGTAACGTGGAAAAGACGCCGCCTCAAGCAAGAGCTTGGGGCAGTGTTGTTTTCAGGCGGTCAATTGCCGAATGTTCGCTCCTTCCAAACCAGATCCTTTCCCACAACGGCCACGAGCGGAAAGAACAAAACGTACCATATGTAGTAGATCTCAAAGATCAGGAAGTGCGGTAAAAGGCGCCATTGTTTGAAAGTTATTACAGACGGGAGGGAGAGGACCAAGTCGACCGAACTCTTTGTCAGGAATGCCGCGACAAGTATAGGCGAAGGAGTCCAAACAAGGTTGGCCAGGAGCGCTAAGTTCAATCCGTAGGGGATGGTGAAAATGAGCAAGCTCTTGATGTCCATTCCCTTTCCACCCGTGAACCATCGCTTCTTCTGCCGGAACAACTCTTTCCAGTTCCTGCACGGCTCACTCTGCACGAGTGTCGATCGATCGAGGGGGAACCTCGCTCGAAATTCCGTATGGTGAGTAATTGCATGAAACAAGGCGTAGTCCTCAGTAACGCTGAACGGAATCTTCTGATAGCCTCCCACCTTCTCATACGCCATACGGCGGACAGAAAGATTGTTTCCCACAGCAGTCACCGGGTACCTCAAGCGAACTGTCGCCGCCGCGACTGAGAATAGCACAAACCAGTCGAGCGCTTGGATTGCTTCGAACCAATTTTGTGACCTCAGTTGTGTGAATCCGGCAACCACCCCCACCGATGGATCCCTGTAGTACTTCGCCGTCTCCTCTATCCATCGGGTTGGAACGACGCAATCAGCATCTGTAAACATCAGGATTTCACCACTTGATGCTTTGATTCCTTGATCGACTGCGTTTGTTTTTCCCCGGAGACTGCCTGTACCTGGAGTGGCTGCTACGAGTTTTACATGTGGGTGGCTTTGGCAGTAATCCAGCACAAGGCGTGCTGTGCTGTCCGTCGATTGGTCATCAACAATCACTACCTCAAGCAGCTGGGAAGGGTAGGACAACTTGATTATTGAATCCAAGCAGTGTCGGATGTTGTTCTCTTCGTTCCTCGCTGCAACAATGAGGGACACCGTCGGTTTGTGGGAAGCGTCAAAAGGGTAGTGCGCGCGAAATGCCGCGATTGCAAAAATCACAATTTTGATCGAATAGGCGACCGTTAGAACAAGGAGGATATCAGTGAGCATTAAGGAAGCAGGCTTTCACTTTGGCTTGGCACTGGAACATACCGAAAACCGAAACCGGATGCAACCGGCTACGTGGTCTGGTTGTCTGGGGTCGAGCGTGGGAGCGAAGTGGAGGCGAACATATTCCCTCATAGGCCCTCACTCAGTTGCGTCAGATGGTTCTCCATTCTTCATCCGTGAAGGTTTCCGCGAGGAGAGTAGTTTGGCTGAGGTCGATGATCAGTCGGTTTCTTGACTCTCGTGGCCAAAATGGATATATTTTTTCTAAATTTTCAGTGCATTTGTACGGTGTTCCTTCTTCGAGCGTTAGGTCAAGCCTCTCATGCATAAGTCGAATTCACCCCAGAAGGTGCAGAGCGCTCCACCCCAACGAGCCCCCTATCAGAAAACCGTGCTTGCGAACGGTATCCGGGTTGTGTCGGAAACGATCCCGTATGTTCGGTCTGTGTCTGTTGGTATCTGGGCAAATGTAGGTTCGCGCTACGAGACCGGGTCCGAAAATGGCATTACCCATTTTCTCGAGCACATGGTATTCAAGGGGACAAAAAATCGAAATGTCCGGGAGATCGCTCAGAGTCTCGAGTCGCTTGGCGGGTATCTCAACGCATTTACCACAAAAGAACAGACATGTTTCTACGCACGTGTCCTTGATGAGCACACTAATCGCGCTGTAGATGTCCTTTCCGACCTGGTTCAGCACGCCACATTTAAGCATGAGGAGCTGGAAAAAGAAAAACTTGTTGTCATCGAGGAACTGAAGAATGCCGAAGATGACCCCGACGATATTATCCACGACTACTTCGAGAAGGCGCTCTTTCCGGCTCATCCCCTCGGGTTTCCAATCATCGGGACGGAAGCCAACCTCCGGGCGTTTACCCGCAACGATCTTCAACTTCACGTTGCAGAACACTACACAGCACCCAATATGGTAGTGGCCGCTGCCGGCAACATCAACCATTCACAACTCGTGCGACTGGCGGAGAAGTATTTTGCTCGGGTCCCACCGAAAAGTTCCCCTGCGCCTCGAACGCATGCACCCGTTAAGGCAGCAAAAGGCACGACGCACGAATATACCCGTCAGATCCAACAATCACACATTTGTATCGGAACTGTTGGGTACAGTATTCGTCACAAGGATCGCTATCCGCTCATGGTGATGAACGCGCTGCTCGGTGAAGGGATGAGTTCGAGGTTGTACCAAACTCTCAGAGAGAAATTCGGGTTGGCCTACTCCGTTTACTCTTTCGTCAACATGTTGAGTGACTCCGGGGCATTTGGGGCGTACATAGGGACCGATCGGAAGAACGCCGCCAATGCGACCGAGCTCATGCATAAAGAGTTCAAGAAGCTCCGACAGAAGCCTGTCCCAAGAGCAGAACTTGACCGGACAAAATCGCAGATTAAAGGGACAATGATGCTTGGTCTTGAAAACATGTCCGGCCGAATGATGCGTCTCGGGACTAGCGAGCTGTATTTCAATTCGTTTACATCTATCGACACGATTCTCAAGAAGGTAGATGCAGTAACACCCGAGGCAATTCATCGCGTGGCAAATGACGTACTGCGTGAAGAAAGGTTCTCGACTGTTATTATTCGACCTTCGTAAATGCAGACGCGCCGGCAGGTTGTTGCACCGATCTCTCTGCTTTCGAATTGAGTTAGTCCGATGATTACGATCGAAGATCTGAATGGAAGATTGCTCGCCGCTGAGTATGCAGTGCGTGGTCCTATTGTCATTCGGGCACAGCAACTCGAAGAGCAGGGAAGAAAGATCATCTACTGCAACATCGGCAACCCGCAGGCGTTGAAGCAGAAACCGCTCACATTTCTCCGTCAAGTGCTCAGCCTTATGGAGTATCCCGAACTTCTTGAGAAGTCGGATCTCCTGAAGCACTATTCCCGTGATCTTGTTGAACGCGTCCGGCAAGTTCTTGAGCGACATCCTCATGGCACCGGTGCTTATACGCAGAGCACCGGCATTCCGTTCATCCGACAAGCCGTGGCGGAATTCATTCAGACGCGTGACGGTATTCCATCGAGCAAGGACCGCGTCATCCTCACGGATGGAGCAAGCAAAGGTGCTCAGGGGGTGTTGGTTGCCCTATTAAAGAATGTCAACGACGGATTCATGATTCCCATTCCGCAGTACCCGTTGTACAGTGCCTCGCTGACGTTGTACGGCGGAAAGCAGATCGGCTACTTTCTTGACGAGCAGAACTCGTGGCAGTTGAACGAAGGAATCTTGACCGACAGCATCATCAAGGCGAAGAGCAAAGGTGTCAATCCGGTGGGCATTGTCGTGATCAACCCCGGAAACCCGACGGGAGCCGTGCTTTCATACGACAATATCAAGATGATTGTGGAATTCGCCCGGAGGAACAGTCTTTCCGTTATCGCCGACGAAGTCTACCAGGAGAATGTGTATGACCATCGTGCAAAGTTCCACTCCTTTGCGAGGGTTATGCATGATATGGATGAGACTGGAGTGACGCTGTTCAGTCTCCATTCTGTCTCGAAGGGATTTCTTGGAGAATGCGGTCATCGTGGCGGCTACCTCGAATTCAGGAATGTCCCTGACAATGTTGTGGCGCAGTTCGTGAAATTGCAATCCATCAGCCTGTGTGCGAACGTGAGTGGCCAGCTTGCGACCTATCTGATGGTATCTCCTCCAAAGCAGGGCGAAGAGAGCTACGAGACATACATCCGTGAACGGAATGAGGTACTCTCATCGTTGAAGAAGAGGGCGGAGATTCTCGGCAAAGGTGTCAATCAGATTCCCGGGATGTCGGTCGACATTCCACAAGGAGCGATGTACGCATTCGTGAAGATAGAACTTCCCCCAGACAAGGACGTGGACATCACGGTTATGAGTCCCGAAGAACTTTCCGCATACAATGCGAGGCGGGATTCAGACTACTGCATGCGGCTTCTTGAGGAAACCGGGATATGTGTTGTGCCGGGTTCGGGTTTCGGACAGCTTCCCGGGACCTTGCACTTCCGGACGACATTCCTTCCGCCGGTTAGCGAGATCGAAGAATTCGTTGTGAAGCTGAAGCAGTTTCACGAACACTATGCCAAGGTTGAAGCATTGGCATCATAGCAATCACAAGCGACACATCAGATTCCGATGGCAAAGATAACGATTGATGGCAGGGAGCTGGAGGTTGATGGCAAGCGCACTATTATAGAAGCTGCCAGAGAAAATGGGATTGAGATACCGCATTTCTGCTGGCATCCGAGGCTGTCTGTATCAGGTAATTGCCGGATGTGTCTCGTTGAAGTCGAGAAACTGCCGAAACTTGTGATTGCCTGCGGCACTCAGGTTGCTGACGGGATGGTGATCCATACTGCAAACCCCAAAGTGACCAACGCCCGCGAAGCAGTCATGGAGTTCCTGCTCATCAACCATCCATTGGATTGCCCCATCTGTGATGAGGCGGGGGAATGCAAGTTGCAGGACTATGCGTACAAGTATAGCGCCCGGGACCACCCGTTTGGTTGGGGCAAGGTGTGCTA
>DPLS01000214.1:0-4610 GCA_003541875.1 Bacteroidota bacterium
GCCAACGTGAGCGGATGCGCTTCGTAGGTATGGCCATGGGAGAAGTAGTGGTCGTCGAAGTATTGAGCGATCTTCATGGTCGTCGCGCAAAGTCCTAGCGGAACGTATGCCGTTGTTATTCCTTTGGCCGTTGTGAGAATATCGGGCTTCACGCCCCAGTTGTCCAATGCAAACCATTGGCCTGTGCGTCCCCAGCCGCTCATCACCTCATCAGCAATCAGCAGTACATTGTGTGTGTCGCAGATTTGTCGAAGGCGTGGCATGTATTCCTTGGGAGGCACAAGGATGCCGTTTGTCCCTACGACCGGTTCGATCAGGACTGCAGCCACGTCACTTTCGTTCTCGATCATATGCTCAATGTATTCAACGCAAGCGATCCCGCATTCAGGATAATGGTGTTTGATTGGGCAGTCGTAGCAGTTCACTTCAGGGGCGAAGATGACCCCGGGAATTTTTCCCGCCGGCTCCATAGCCCATCGGCGCGGGTCTCCTGTGGCAGCAATGGAGCCCATCGTCGAGCCGTGATACGAGCGGTAGCGGGCGATGATTTTGGTTTTGCCGGTTACCATCCGCGCAATCTTGAATGCGGCCTCGTTCGCCTCCGTGCCAGACGTAGTGAAGAAGAACTTCTCCAATCCTTTTGGAAGCACATCCAATAGAAGCTTGGTCAACTCGGCACGCACCGTTGTTGCAAAACCGGGAGCGATATAAGGGAGGGTTGCGGCCTGATCCTGGATTGCCTTGATCACTGCGGGGTTCTTATGCCCAAGCGTTGTGCACATGAGTTGAGAGGAGAAGTCGAGGTAACGCTTCCCCGATGCGTCGGTGAAGTAGCAACCTTCCGCGTCCACAATATGCAAAGGCTTCCATCCCTTTTGGAAACGCCAAGTGCCGAATGTGTTCTTCGTCGTGAGGTCTACAACTTCTTCTGATGATAGCATTGTCTTCACATTTGTCTCACTATGTGGTTTTCAGTACCCGTGCAGGAAACTGATTCGTTATTCGGTAAGGCTGATTGGGTCGCGTTCTCGGGTCACCATGCTCCTGAACGGACGCTACTGTTGCACGATCGGCTGATACGTTTCCGGCCTGCGGTCTCTGAAGAACTGCCAGACTGATCGCACTTCTTGAATCATGTCGAGGTCCAGATCAGTAACGATCAGCTCTGATTTGTCCCGGCTTGCTTGAGCGATGATCTTCCCGCGCGGCGTACAGAAGTAACTCTTGCCATAGAACTCGCCGATGTTCCAGGGTGCTTCGATGCCTACCCTGTTGATTGCCCCGACAAAATACCCATTGGCAACAGCATGGGCGGGCTGCTCAAGCTCCCACAGATATTCGGAAAGTCCGGCCACGGTGGCGGAAGGATTGAATACAATCTCGGCTCCATTCAGTCCAAGAATTCTCGCTCCCTCAGGGAAGTGCCGGTCATAGCAAATGTAAACACCGACTTTGGCGTACCGCGTATTGAAAACCGGATAACCCAGGTTCCCGGGTCTGAAATAGAATTTCTCCCAAAATCCCGGATCGACTTGCGGTATGTGGTGTTTTCGGTATTTCCCGAGATACGAACCGTCGGCATCAATCACAGCAGCAGTATTATAGTAGACCCCGGTCATTTCCTCTTCGTAAATCGGAACAACAATGACCATCTGGAATTTCTTGGCATACTGCTGCATAAGCTTTACAGTGGGGCCGTCGGGAATTCTCTCAACGCTCTGGTACCATTTGGTTTTCTGTTCCGCGCAGAAGTAGGGTCCATAGAAGATCTCTTGAAGGCATAGAACTTGTACCCCCTTTTTGCCGGCTTCTTCAATGAAGCTGACGTGTTTGTCGAGCATGGACTTCTTGATGACTTCGATGGGTTTGTCGGCTGATTCGGAGAGTGAGCACTGGATGAGTCCACCTCTAACGATGCGAGGCATTGCTATTCCTTCCCTGGATGTGATCGGATGTTGGATGGATAAGCGCTGAGACAGAGCAATAGTGAACGAGATGGTAGTGAGTATTTTTGTCTATGTCAAGGAGGGCTGATATTACTTGACAGTTGGCTTGGAATTCATATATTTTATATCAACGTCAATATCAGGCCTGGGTGTCAGTATGTGCCAGGGCAGCAGAGTTCTTTTCAAGCTTCTGACGAAGCTTGATGTATATAGATATGAAGGCGTCTGATGAAACAATTCACATCCATCAATCAAAGGAGCACAAGTATGAAGAGGTCGATTCTCACCATGCTGTTTGCGGTTAGTGTGTTCTACACTGGCTGTAAGAAAGATGAGACCACATCCAGCCCAACAGGCAGTGTTACTGTGTCAGGGATCGCGCGGACTTTCGGTGGTCAGCCGATTGCGAATGCCAGCGTTCAGTTCTTCTCTGGAAACGCAGTTGCTGGAACTCCGGCGGCAACCGCAACAAGCAATGCATCTGGAGAATGGCAGCTTGGCTTGAATGCATCAGGGAGGTATACCTATGTAGTAGCAGCTGCAAGTTTTCCAACGGCCATCGTGACAGTGAATATCCCAACAGGTCAGACAACTGTTAATCTCGGTGTTACGACGCTCGCATCGCAAACCATCCAAGGAATAGTGAATGACGCACAAACAGGTGCACCGATTGCAAATGCGGTTGTTCGCTTCTTCTCTGGCGCAAACAACGATACCAGCGGGTACCGATTCGCGGATCGTATAACAAATTCTGCCGGGGCCTGGACGAGTTCGTTTACTATTGGGTCATACGTTGGTGCGATATATGCAGCAAACCGTGTTCCTCTGGTTACCAACGTCCCCGTGACGGATACCACCACGAGGCAGGTGACCACGACAATTACACAACCTGTGCCTCTGGGACAGATGCGCATTGTTCTTAACTGGGGTCGGGTTCCATCTGATCTAGATTCTCACCTTACGGGCGACTCAACTAGCGCGTCTGGAAGGCCACGGTACCATGTGTACTACGCTAACGAGATGGTAAGAGCGGCAAATGGAGATACCATTGCATTCCTCGATCACGACGACGTTACCGCCTTCGGGCCCGAAACAATTACAATATTCAGGTTCTTCCCCGGGACGCTACGATATAAAATTCATGACTATAGCAACAGGAACACCGTCGGCAGCCACTATATGTCTGATTCCTCGACAGCAATTGCTCGTGTGTACACCTCTGCGGGATTGATTCGTGAGGACCGCATTCGTACAGGCGTCGCTGGCAATCAGTGGTATGCTTATGACATTAATGGTGCAACGCAACAAATAACTTTGGTTAACTCTATCCGCGATAGCGTATCAAATCCTGCCGATCCATCTTTCCGGCCAACAGCGTTGCCGCCGAAAGCAGTGTCAGGGAAATAGACGTTTCACCCTAACACATTGGAACGGCACTGGGCGTGTGGTTTTACGAGTTGCAAACGAGCCCCGGCTTTTATCGGGGCTCGTTCTTTGCGTGTCAACCGTGAGACCGTGCGTCTCACCAACCAGAGAAGTGGTTACAATAGAGCCCCAAGGTATCGCCTTGGGGCTCGCTGTTTTGCATGTGCTTGATGGGATTGGGCAGAGGGAAATCCTATTTTGCTTTGTTCAATTCCTCCAGCCATTGTTTCGCAGAGGCTCGTCCGGCTTCGATCGTTTCTTTGCCTGCGCGGTAGCATCGCTTCCAGTTGTCGGGTTTCCTTTCATACTCTGGGTTTGCGAAGCGTCTCTTTCCACCATCCCCCGATATGAGCTTTGCGTTGAAGTCGATGTCTTTGGATACTTCGAGGAACTCGGTGAGCCAGCGTTTGATCATCTCTTTGGGTGTGAGTGGATACTCCTTTCCCCACCTTGCAAGGTTGTTCTTGTGTTCTTCCATTTGTGACGCGTAACTCTGCTGCACCATCTCCTCCATTTGCTTGCTGAACATCGGATTGTTCGGATCGTCAAGCGTCTTCAATTGCTCCTTGAGTGTCGTGACAATGCCTCTCATCATCTCTTGTTGGTCTGCAGGCACGGATTTCATACCTGCCTCGGTTTCCCGGATTGACTTCTGCAATTGTTCCTTTTGCTCTTTTCTCTGTTGCGCCATGGATTGTGGAGCTTCGGGAGGAGTGGGTTTTCTGTTCTCCCGATACTCCAGGTATTTCTTTTTGAACTCTTCTGATCTGGAGTACGATCTCGCGTACTCAGCGATTTCTCGAACGACCCCGCCGCGTTAGCGGGGGACTGTTTGTTTGATCTTCTCGCCACCCGGTTGCGAGAGATAGCCTCCGCTGAAGCTTGACCAGATACAATCCTTTGCTATCTCCTCGGGGATTCCCAGTTTCTGCAGTACATCCGACGCTGCAGTTTCCACTCTCTTGAACGCATAGAACGAGAATCCAGCTGTGAAGATGAGGATGATTATCAGAGGCCGTGTCATGAGTGTGCCCTTATTGTTGGATGCTGAGAGCAGGGAAGGGCGAGGGGGATAGTGCGCATGCTTGCTGATGTAGTTGGATGGGAAAGCTGAGCAGACACGAAGGGCCTAGTTCCTGGCGATCATCAAAGAAGCTGGAACGCTTTTCCTAACCTGTGCCCGGAACAGGACTTGAACCTGCACGACCTCACGGCCACTAGCTCCTGAAGCTAGCGCGT
>DPLS01000214.1:4866-5280 GCA_003541875.1 Bacteroidota bacterium
CCAATTTCGCCATCCGGGCTTGAAACGGAACGAATTTAGAGATTTCTGAAGGCAGAAGCAAGGGGAGGAATTTCAGCCTACCCGATTCTGGAAGTCAGATGTGCAGCTGCTCACCGGGAAAACAGGAATCGTCCGGCAATCTCCAGATTTGAGCCAGCAATGGTAGACCGATTGGTGCGAATGATAGGTCGACCTCCGAGGAACAATCAAGGGCTTTCAATTGTCAGACTATTTTTGTAGCTTTTTGCTGCAATTGAACGAGTTCGTCACGGTTGCGTGACCGCCCTAACACTTTTCCTCGGCGAAATCGAATATCTTTTGACACGCAACTCATGAAACGTGCTGTTCCCAGGGTAGTACCAAGGAGAGGAACCAGCGAGAGCTGGTGCAAAAATTCCAACGGCCTCAAGGTGT